>DXGW01000036.1 GCA_019113665.1 Candidatus Alistipes excrementipullorum | reverse complement strand
GCTGACCATCAACCTCAACCGCTGCATACAGCACGCCTCGAAGAACGGCATGCACTACATGACGTTCCTCGAAGAGGTAGTCGATCTGGTGCACAAGGTGCAGACCGCATACAACGAGAACCTCAAGCACCTGCAGGCCAAAGGCATGCTGCCGCTCTTCGACGCCGGGTACATCAACCTGTCACGCCAATACCTCACCATCGGTGTCAACGGGCTGGTCGAGGCGGCCGAATTCCTCGGCATCGAGATCAACGACAATGACCGCTATGCCTCGTTCGTGCAGGAGGTGCTGGGACTGATCGAACGCTACAACAAGAAATACCGCAGCAAGGAACTGATGTTCAACTGCGAGATGATACCGGCCGAGAACGTGGGCGTAAAGCACGCCAAATGGGACCGCGAAGACGGCTATGCCGTGCCGCGCGACTGCTATAACTCATACTTCTATGTTGTGGAAGACGACTCGCTCAATGTTCTCGACAAGTTCCGCCTGCACGGCCGCCGCTATATCGAACATCTCACCGGAGGTTCGGCCCTGCACATGAACCTCGAAGACCATCTCTCGAAGGAACAGTACCGCCATCTGTTGCGTGTGGCTGCTGCCGAGGGCTGCAACTATTTCACGTTCAACATACCCAACACCGTATGCAACAGCTGCGGCCACATCGACAAACGCTATCTCAAGGAGTGTCCGCACTGCCACGGCACAGACCTCGACTATCTGACGCGCGTAATAGGCTACATGAAGCGTGTCTCGAACTTCTCGGCGGCACGCCAGAAGGAGGCGGCACGGCGCTGCTACGCCAAAGCATAGGCATATGGTCCGGTTCTACAACTTCGACATAGTCTTTGCCGAGATACCCGACGAGGTGACGCTGGCGATAAACATCACCGGCTGCCCCTACCGATGCCCCGGGTGCCACAGCCCGCACCTGCAGACCGACTGCGGCGAAAGGTTCGACGACTCGGCATTGCAGGCGCTGCTCGAAAGGTACGGGGCAGGCATAACATGCGTATGCTTCATGGGCGGCGATGCCGACCCGCACGAGATAGCGCGGCTTTCGGGCAAGGTGCGTGAACTGAGACCCGCATTGCGCACCGGCTGGTACTCCGGGCGCGGCACGCTGCCCGAAGGTATCGACGCCGCAACGTTCGACTATGTAAAACTGGGCGGATATGTGCAGACATACGGCGGGCTCGACTCCCCCACGACCAACCAGCGAATGTATGCGATCTCGCGCGACGGTACGATGACAGACATTACGGCAAGGTTCAGAAAACACTGATCTCCCAATAATAAAGCCTCCCTTTTCGGGAGGCTTTATTGTTCAATCCAGCGAGAAGAAGAGAGTGAACTGCCAGCGTTCCGGGTGCAGCACGTACTTGTCGAGCGGGCGCGGACCGCAACTTTCGTTACCGACGGGGGCCATGCGGTGGTTGACGCTCATTACGACACGGCCGCTGCGTTGCAAGCGGTCGGTATGGCGAGCCTGTGCTATCTCCATGTTCGTATAGTGCTTTACCGACACCTCGGCCGGCGCCGATCCGCACACACCCACACCGTTGCCGTCGGGCCGGCGCAATTTCGCCCAACGTACGCCGTATTTGTTGCCGTTCTCCTGAGGATATATGTAATTTACCCACTGTTCCGCAACGGTACCGCCCCATACGCCGTAACGGGCCCCGTCCTGCTTGTCGGAGTAGGCCTCGCACGGGCCCTTGCCATACCAGTCGAAACGGTCGAAATCATCGGGAAGCACGACATCGTATCCGATACGAGCCACTTCGGGATTCTTGTCCGAGGGGGTTATGTCGGCAGTCAGGGAGAACTCCCCATCGTCATTGAAGCGATACGACTCCCCGACATCGAAATAGATGCTGTCGGCACCGGTCAGGCGGTAATCGACATCTATGACATACGTATCGCCGTCCCAACGGCCCGCAACACTCCGCACCTCGCGTTTCATGTCGTGATAACCGGCATTGGCCCACAGTTTCGTAAGACGCCCGCCGCGGGCATCGGGATAGAAGCGTCCGTCGATGAAGTGGCCTATACGGCCCGTACCGTCATTGTCGAGCGGAGCACGCCAGAAATCGAGCGCAGGGCCGTCGGAGAAGACGGTGCGCCGGCGGCTGTCATACGCTCCCGATATTTTACCCATGGCCTTGTCAAATACGAACTCCACACCGCCGCTGCAGACCTTGATTTCGGATACGTCCTCCGACACCACCGGTTTGGACGCCGACCGGGCGAGCTTCTGCGCAGAGAAGTTCCACGGCTGCAATACGAACTGCTCCCAAGCAATGCGGTAACCGGCATCGCACCACGACGTCGGGGCAGACCTGTGGAGCGATACGACGGCCACGTACTCCTTACCGTCGGCCATAACTGTCTTGTCCAGCGGCAACTGCAGAATGCCGCGGCTGCGCGGGGCGATATCCAAACGCGGCAACCGCTCGCGACGTACCTCCATACCGTTCTCCAACAGCGTCCAATAAATGTCAAAATCGCCTAAAGACGTAAAGAAGAACTTGTTCCACACCTCGATGCGTCCCTCCGACAACTCTTCGTCGTAGAATTCGACGTCCTGATATACCTTGCGCACCTCGTTGAGTTTCGACGACGACGGCGAAAGGTCGGGCGCCATGACCCCGTTGTTGCAGAAATTCGAGTCGTTGGGTTTGTCGCCGAAATCGCCGCCATAAGCCCAGAAATAGTCGCCACCGGGTTTGTTGCACTCGGCTATGGCACGGTCGCGTTCCTCTTCAGGAATCAGCATGCCATAGACCGAATGGTCTTTGGCACTCATGACCACACCCTGGTCCACCCAGTCCCATATAGTTCCGCCGGATATGCGGTCGTACTTGTCGAACTCAATCCAGTAATCCTTCAGGCTGCCCATTCCGTTACCCATGGCATGCGCATACTCGTTGATCATGATCGGGCGCGGGTCTTCGGCCTCGGCAAGGAC
>DXGW01000035.1 GCA_019113665.1 Candidatus Alistipes excrementipullorum | reverse complement strand
TTTTATTGCAAATTATTTTTCCTCGTCTTCGAGTTCGAACAACTCTTCGACATGAAGTCCGAATGTTCTTGCCATCTTCAACGCCAATACTGTCGACGGTACGAATTTTCCGCTCTCGATGGCGTTGATCGTTTGTCGACTGACGCCTGTGGCATCGGCAAGTTGTTGTTGGGTCATGCGTATTTCGGCGCGGGCGACCCTGATTCTATTTTTCATTGTCCGAATCTTTTTTGAGCATGTACAGGCGAATGCGGAAAATTACCGTAAACAACACCGGGAGGGCTATAAGTTCGCATAACATTACCTCGAGGAACGTCAGGTCGTATATGAACAGTGCTGCCAGGCATACGGCTGCCGTGTTTGCGTAGAAGGCGGCAAGCAGAGAGTTCAGGCGTATTATGCCTATCATTTCGTCCTCGACCTTCTCGCGTGAGCAGCAAACCAGCGTTGTGCCGATCAGTATGCCTATAAGTGCGATGTTGTTCAGTACCCGTGTGATCGTTTCGCCGTGGCAAAGATTGTAGTATTGGTTGTCGGCACTGCAGTAGTTGAATGCCTCAGGCAGCAGGTACGACGGTATGCCTTCAAATCCGTCAAACCACATCATTATTCCTATGATTGCCGCAGGAATCATAATTATCCAACCGATTCGCTTGAACCGGTACGGAAAAAGCAGAAGTTTGTTTGTCATGTTTCGAATTTTTTTGGTTACTCCGCGTTCATGACGGTGCGCACTTCGTCCTGACCGCACTACAAATGTAAAGTATATTTTACATATTTGCAAGTAAACATGACATTTTTTGTGGGTAATATAGTCAATATATAAATAGGTGTGCCGCCACGTAGTGTTAAATAGAACGTGGCGGCATGCGTTGCATTTCGGATTTATTGCGATATTTTCACCAGTTGCTGGCGATAAGCCGCCAGAATACGTGACTTGGATATGAATCCCTTGTAGTGGTTGTTTTTGTCTACAACGGGCAGCATCCATGTGTTTTTCTCGTCGAACTTGGGCAGGATACTCTGTATCTGTTCCTTTTCGAGAATCTTGTCGGGCGGTTGTATCATGTAGTTCGTAATGGGTGTTCCCCATTTTTCGCGCTTGAACATGTCTTCACGCAGGTCGTCGAGCTGCACGACACCCAAAAGCCGGCCGAAGTTGTCGATTACCGGGAAGATGTTGCGGTGTGCCGACGATATGATATGTACAATGTCGCCGAGGGTGAAATTCTCCTTGATACGAACGAAGTCGGTCTCCATCAGGTCTTCGAGCTTGAGGAAGACGAATACCGACTCGTCCTTGTTGTGAGTGAGCAGCTCGCCCTTCATTCTCAGTTGCTTGGTGTATATCGAGTCAGGGTCGAGATAGTAGTTCACGGCGAACGATATGCATGCCACGATCATCAGCGGAATGAAGAGCCCGTAGCCGTTCGACAGTTCGGCTATGAGAAATATGGAGGTAAGCGGAGCCTTCATCACTCCGGACATTACTCCGGCCATTCCGACAAGCGTATATGATACGAGCGACAGGTGCCAGCCGAATATCGTATTGAAAGCCAGGGCCACGGTTGCGCCCATGAATGCTCCGACGAACAGCGAGGGGGCGAATGTTCCGCCCACGCCACCGGCAGCATTGGTCGTCGACATGGCGATGACCTTGAAGAACATTATGGCTATGACGTATATGAGCAGAACCCAGTCGTTCGAACTGAATTTGTAGAAAAGCGAGTTGTCGAACAGAGCGGTTGCCTGTCCGTGCATGAGCGATACGAATGCTTCGTAACCTTCACCGTAGAGGGGCGGGAATATGAATATCAGCACACCGAGGATTATGCCACCCAGGGCCCATTTCCTGTACTGGCTCTGTATCGAGCCGAACAGTTTGCCTACACGGGCATTGACGCTTGTGAAGTAGTATGCCATCAGTCCGCACAGGACGCCGAGCAGAATGAACAGCGGTATCTGTTTGAGGACAAAAGCGTCGTCCGGTGTCAGCGTGACTGCGATTATCGGGTCGAATCCGCGCAGTGTGAGCGCTATGGTCGTGGCCGTAATCGACGATATGAGCAACGGGATTACCGAGCTGGCGGTAATGTCGAGCATCAGTATCTCAAGAACGAATACCACACCCGTGATCGGGGCTTTGAATATCGATGCTATTGCGGCGCCGGCGCCACAGCAGAGCAGCAGGGTGATGTTGCGGTAATTGAGCCTTGCGAGCTTGCCTATGTTGGATCCGATGGCGGCACCAGTCAGCACGATGGGAGCCTCTGGACCGACCGAACCTCCGAATCCGATTGTCGTGGCGCCGCCGACAACCGATGTCCAGCAGTTGTGCGCCGCAAGGCGCGAACCCTTGCTTGACATGGCGTACAGCACGCGCGTGACACCTTCGGATATGTTGTCCTTGACGATGTACTTTACGAAGAGTGACGCCAGGATTATACCTATAGCAGGGTATATCAGGAACAGGAAGTTCAACGAATCGGCGGGTATCCAGTTGACCAGGCATTCGCGTATGGCGTAGAGCAGCATCTCGAATATGTATGTGACGAGACCTGCGCACACCCCAACGATGACTGCAAGTATGCCCATCACCTGGCGGTCATTCAGTCTCTTGGCAAGGCGCAGATACAGACGGTATATCTTTTCGCCGATTCGCATCGTTTTCACGTTATTTCCTGTTGGCGTAGAGTTCGATCTGCGAGGCGATCAGCTCCTTGTCCTCGAAGTAGTTAATGCGCATCGCACTGCGCACCTCCTTCAATGTCTGTGCCGCAGTCTCGCGGGCTTTGGCCGAGCCCTCCTCGAGAATCCGGTAAACGTCGCCTATGTTCTGTTCGAAGACCTTGCGGCGTTCGCGTATCGGTTCGAGCGTCTCGTTGAGGACGGCTATGAGGAACTTCTTGACCTTTACGTCACCGAGACCGCCGCGGCGGTAGTGTGCCTTGAGCTCGTCGAGCGAAGCGTAGTCCGGGAGGTACGAGGCGAAATGCTCCGGACGGCTGAATGCATCGAGGTATGTGAATACGGTGTTGCCCTCGACCTGACCCGGATCCTCCACGCGCAGGTGGTTGGGGTCGGTGTACATGGTCATAACCTTCTTGCGGACATCTTCCGCCGAGTCGGAGAGGTATATGCAGTTGCCGAGCGACTTGCTCATCTTGGCCTTGCCGTCGGTTCCGGGCAGGCGCAGGCAGGCTGCGTTGTCCGGCAGCAGGATTTCGGGCATGACGAGAGTCTCGCCGTACACGGAATTGAACTTGTGTACGATTTCGCGTGTCTGTTCGATCATGGGCTCCTGGTCCTCGCCTACGGGTACGGTCGTGGCCTTGAATGCGGTGATGTCCGAAGCCTGGCTGATGGGGTAGGTGTAGAAACCTACGGGTATGCCTTTGCCGCGCTGTGTCGGGTCGCCCTCGGTCTCTGCGGCCGAGAATCCGCGCAGTGCTATCTCGTTCTTGACGGTCGGGTTGCGTTCGAGACGCGCCACCGTAACAAGATTCATGTAGTAGAAAGCCAGTTCACACAATTCGGGGACCTGCGACTGTATGAAGAGAGTCGACTTTGCGGGGTCGAGGCCGCATGACAGATAGTCGAGTGCTACCTCGATGATGTTCTGCCTGATCTTTTCGGGATTGTCGGCATTGTCTGTCAGCGCCTGTGCGTCGGCTATCATGATGAATATCTTCTCGAAATCTCCCGAGTTCTGCAGTTCGACGCGGCGTCGGAGCGAGCCTACGTAGTGACCGAGATGCAGTCTGCCGGTCGGTCTGTCGCCGGTCAATATGATTTTCC
>DXGW01000034.1 GCA_019113665.1 Candidatus Alistipes excrementipullorum | reverse complement strand
CGTATGTCGCCTCGTGATAGAGCAGGTCGACACCGTGTATCGTCCGGGCAATCCTTGCCGAATAGTTGGTGTCCGAACAGTAGGCATACGAAGCCGGCAGGTAAGGCAGGTAGGTCAGCTTGCTGTTTTCTATCCGCGTACCGTCGTCGAGTGTTACCGCCTCGCCCCGCTTGGCCGCCACGATCTGTGCTATCGACAGACCGTAGCGTTCGATCTTGAACTTGTCGACATTGAGCTGCGGGGGCTTTTCACGGAAAAGGTACCCCGAGGCCGCAAGCGAGTGGCGCAGCGGAATACTCCATACTTCGAGCGTGCGGTTCTCGAAGATGAGCCGGTGTTCCGTTGTCGGGACCTCGGTCCACTTCACCTCATAGGGCAGGTGGCTGTCGAAGTAGCGCAGGTGGCAGTCGAGAATCTCGCCGAACGGCTGCGGCGCGAAGACTTCGAGCGGTGTCTGCCGCCCGTAGAGCCCGAGCGTCGAGATCAGCGGGAAGAGCCCGTAGACATGATCCCCGTGCAGGTGCGAGATGAAGACCCCGCGCAACTTCAGCGGGTTGAAGCCGCGGCGGAACATCTGTTGCTGCACGCCTTCGCCGGCGTCGACCAGATAGTACTGCTCGTTGACGTTGACTATCTGTGCCGAGGGGTGACGGTCTGCCGTGGGCTTGGCCGAGGCGGCCCCGAGTATGGTTACCTTTACGGGCATGTTACTTCCGTGCCAGCAGGAAACGTTCGCAGTCGAGGGCGGCAACGCAACCCGACCCTGCAGCCGTGATTGCCTGGCGGTAGTGCGGGTCCTTGACGTCGCCGGCGGCGAAGACGCCTTCGACGCTCGTCTTCGAGGTTGCGCCGGAAGTTATGATGTAACCTTCGGAATCGAGGTCGAGCTGTCCCTTGAAGAGTTCGGTATTGGGGTGATGGCCGATGGCCAGGAAAAATCCGTCGATGTCGATCGTGCGCTCCGAACCGTCGGTGTGGACCAGACGGGCCCCGGTTACGCCGTCATCGTCGCCCAGGACTTCGGCCGTGTTGTATTCGAACAGCACCTCGATGTTGGGTGTCGCGAATACGCGCTCCTGCATCGCCTTCGAGGCGCGCAGGAAGGGCTTGCGGACAACCATGTAGACATGGCGGCACAGTGAGGCGAGGTAGGTCGCCTCCTCGCAGGCCGTATCGCCGCCGCCGACGACGGCCACGTCCTTCCTGCGGTAGAAGAATCCGTCGCATGTGGCGCAGGCACTCACTCCCATGCCGCGGTATTTTGTCTCGGAGGGCAGGCCGAGATAGCGCGCACTTGCACCGGTGGCTATGATGACGGCCTCGGCCGCGATCTCCTTTTCGCCGTCGACAACGGCCTTGAACGGCCTCGACGACAGGTCGATCGATGTTACGACACCCATGCGGACATCGGCGCCGAAGCGTTCGGCCTGCTTGCGCAGGTCGGCCATCATGGCGTTGCCGTCGACTCCTTCGGGATAACCCGGGAAGTTCTCTATCTCGGTCGTGGTGGTGAGCTGCCCGCCCGGCTCGATGCCTTCATAGAGTACGGGTGACAGGTTGGCGCGTGAGGTGTATATGGCAGCCGTGTAGCCCGCGGGGCCGCTGCCGATGATCAGACATTTAACATTTTCCATATTCGTAGGTTTTTGATTTCTCTTTTCTGTAACGTGTAGTTTCGCGGCCGAAATAGTCGAAGACTATCCATTCGCTGCCGTCGCGGACGATGAAGCGGCCGCTCTCCTCGTCGCGTTCGGCCATGTCGTACCGCGTGGCGATTATGCGGTTGCCTTCGCGGTCTATCACTCCGGCCCCGTCGGCCGTTTCGACCACCGCGCGGTTTTCGTGGAAATTCTCGGCATAGGTGTATTGCGGCTCGATAACCGTATTGCCTTCGGTGTCGGCGTAACCGTAGAGCCGGCCGATACGTATGCGCCGCATCATGTCGTGCGGAGGGTCGATCTCGTCGAATTCGGGAGTGCGTGACCCTGTTGCCATGGTCGTGTCTGATGTCGGCACCTCGCCGATGGCCGGTATGTATTGCTGGCGGCCGATATACTCTCCGATAGCCGCAATTTCGGCCTCGACCTCCTCGGGTGCGGCGGCCGTGTGCGAATAGCTGTAGCGTATGGGGTAGAGACGTCCGTCGTCGCCGAATATCAGGTTCGACGGCTTGAGGTTGCCGTGCACGAACCCGGCGGCGCGCATCTCGCCGGCAAGCCGGGCGAATGCCGCCTCGATATCTCTTGTGGCGATGTGCGTCACGGCCTTGTCGAGTGATTCGCCCTGCGGCAGACGGTGCAGGAGTACGTCGCAATGGCCGGTCTGGCCTGCCGAATTGCGGAACTCAAGCTCGTTGTGCAGCATTCGGTATTCGGTTAGGAACGTACAGCGCGAACGCCGTATCTCCTCGGCTGCACGCTCGGCCATTGCTGCGGCTTCGCGTGTCAGCGGCGCGCACAAAAGATACCGCTCCGTGCCGATCGTGACGACGGCCTCGGCAAGCATGTAGGTGCGTGACATTCCGCACCTGCCGGCAGGCTTTTCGACCCTGATGTTCCGCAATGTTGCGAACTGCCGGTCTCCGTGCTCGAGCGCCTCTGCGAATGCTGTGATTGTCGGGATCATGGTCTTGGGAAGGTTATCTCATGTCGGTTACGCTGCGTGACCCGATGTTGAGCATCGTGACCAGCTCGGCGACGGAGGCGTTGAAACTCATGCCGCGGTACGGAGGCATGCAGAGGTCGCCACGCTGCATGCGTATCATCTCGTTGAAGGGTTCGGGCATGACGCTCGATGCCTCGGCGAGTATGCGTGCATATCGGTTTTCGGTGTCGGCCTCCTCCTCGGTGGGGAAGATCACCGGTCGGACCAGCGGATTTGACGATATGTGTATGTTGATCAGCAGGACGTTGCCGTCGCTGGTGCCCAGTGACTTGATGCGCCCTGCCACATCGATCAGCTCGCGCTCGTCGCAGTCCGATGCCTCGCCGTCGGTGATGTTGAAGACCACGGGCGGGAAACTTTCGGCGTTCTGCGGACGCAGGCACCATTCATCGACCATGTCGCGCACGAACAGCAGTGCTTCGTACATCGGCGTGTCGCCGTCGGCCCTCGATGTGATCCATTGCGGGCACTCCTCGACATGGACTGCCGGGCTTCCGTCGGGCAATATGCGTTCCGTCGACCGCCGGATTGTTGCGGGAGCGTACAGGGGCATCTCGCTGACCGGAATGAACGTGCGCTTCGGGTCTATCAGCGGCGTGACGTCGTTGCCGGCATAGCCTATAAGGGCAATGTCGTAGTAGTCGCGTATGCCGTCGTCGCGGCGTGCGCGCATGACCAGTTCGTTCAGCAGGTTGTTGGTAACCTCAGCCACGGCTTCGGCTTTCGACAGCCTGCGGCCGTCGAACTGCAGCTCCTCGAGCATCGACTGCGACTGGTCGATGGCTATGACGAATGCCGTGCGGTGACGGCGTGTGATCTCCTGTTCGTACATCTCCGTGTCGGTTTTAGTCGAGGCCCCTTACGATCCGGTAATCGAGCGCGCGTTCGTCTGCCGAGTCGCAGTCGATGCCGTAGCCTACGCTCATCTCCATCGAGCAGTCGTTGCGGCGGTCGTTGTCGGTCATCTTGCGCAGCGATGCGTGTATGTTTTCGGCCGATGTGACGGTGTCCTTCAGTTCCTCTTCGTCGGGGGTGTGCCCGAGAATCTTTGCGAGCGTGTCGGCAGCCCAGCTGTATGCGTAGTCGGCATAGTTCGCGGCGAACTCCCCGAACCGGCGTCCGAGCTCTTCTGGCGTGGCTATCTCTCCGCTCTCCAGTGCTTCGAGTACCTCGCCGACGGCCCTCTTGGTGATGAACTGCCCGGCAAGGTCGACCCACTCCCCGCGTCCGTCGCAACCCGACGGGCGGCCGTCACGCAGCATCGCCCCGAGCGAAGCCACGATGCACTTGTTGTAGAGGCTTGTGCCCTTCCGCAGGTTCGCGGCCTTGATGAATACCTTGTTGTATCCGTACAGCTCGGTTTCGGGGTTCTCCTCCTTGAGCGTGTTCAGTATGTTCAGTCCCCTGATCAGCTTACCGGTGATGTAGGGGTTGTACTCCTCGAAATTGATTATGTCGCCGCCGACCTTGCGCTTGTCGCGTTTCGGCCACTTCTCGATGTCGCGCACGGTGCCGTAGCTCGTGAGGTTGGCCCCGGGAATGAGCATCGAACGGCCGTTGTTCTCGATGAGGTACGAGTAGGGCAGGTCGGCTATGTCGTGGTGGCGCGAATGGTGCCCCAGAACCATGGTGAACGGGGCTTCGATGGCCGGGGACATGATGTAGGCTCCGCTGGCGAACTTGCAGCCGCGAAGGTGGACGGACTGGTGCACGGCACCGCTCTTGAAGAGGTGGTTGCTCTGGTTCGAGCCGCTGCCGGCGTTGAAGAACGAGAACATTCCCGCTATCAGCAGCGTCGACTTGTGGTGCGAGACCGTGTAGGGTCCGGCGAATATCGAGGCGGCTTCGCCGTTTTCGCAGTGCGAGTTGGCGAAGAAGAGCGACTCGCTGGCCGAGAAGCCCTTGTCCATGATGACGGCCTCGCCGATGAAACAGCGCTCGATGATCGAGCCGTTGTCGATGTGCACGCCCTGTGCCGTTATGAAGTCGTAGGCCTTGACGTCCACGCCTATGAACGAATTGTCGCCTACGGTACCGTTCTGGAGAACCGAGCAGCCGTCGATGGTGACGTTGCGCCCGATGTTGGTCTCCCGAATGAACCGCGCACCGCTTATGCGGCTGCCGTCGCCTATGTGTCCGATGTGCGACCTGTGCGCCGCGGCTATTGCCTCGGCCATCTCTGTCAGGCGGGCGACAGTGCGGCTGCGATGGCGGTACACTGCCGCCAGATATCCGGCCTGAGCCGTCAACCCTTCATATATGGTGACGCTGCGGCCTTCGTTCTCGTTCATCGTCGCGACCTTCACTCCGTTGCCGAAAGAACTCTCGCAGCGGCACTCCAGTGCCGTGACGCTCTCGATGATGACGTTGTCGCCTATGTCGTAGTTGCGGACCTCCGAGTTGCGCAGTACCGTGTTGCGGCCTATGCGTACATGCCCGTGCAGCCTGCAGCCGGTCATCTGCGACGTGGCGAAACCGTCGGTGACCTCGATGGCCGACCAGTCGTCGGCCCTGTTGCCTGCTGCCTCCAGAACGCGTATCTCGTCGTCTGTCGGCTTCCTGAAAATCGTTGTCTTCATTTGCTTATATTATGCAAATATAAAGATTCGATTTCAATATTCCAATTCACCGGCCCTGCCCGTTCTGTCCAAAGCGTATCTCTTTCCGTTCCTGACGATTGTCGCTTTCCCGTTGCGGAACGGTTTTACGGCGTCACAGCGACCGCAGCGTATGACCGCACGGCCGCTGCGGTCGATGAAACTCCAGCAGTCGGCGAGCCGTACCGCGGCCAACCCTTCGCTGAAGTCGAAACCGCAGTCGTACAGCGGCGGGATTACGAACTTGCCGCCGTCGGCATAGCCCCACAGACCGTCGCGGTTTTCGAGACAAGGCTCTCCGGATTCATTGCTGCTGCATCTTGTCCCGTATTCAATGAGTTCCTTCAACCCGAAGAGGACGGGGCTTTGCGAACGGAGCAGTCTGGCAATGCGGTATTGCACGGCCATGCATTCCGATGCGAACAGCCCGAGAATCTCGTCCAGCGCCCGGCTTCTGCCGGCTACGGCCTCGCGCGGGCTGATCAGCAGGACTTCGTCCGTGTCGAACCGCTCATGCAGCGATGCATCGGCGGTCATGGCATGCAGAGCCGTGGATATGAGGGCTATGGGGTAATCGTCGATCGTCCGGTCGAAATATTCGGCCGTGCGAGACGGGTGCTGGTAGGCGGCCGTGCCGGTCTCCTCGCTCCGTTGTCCCGCGAACTCGGGCCTGAACATCGCGTCGAAGTCGATAAGTCTGATCTCGCCGCCGGGCGTCACTATCATGTTTTCGGGCTTGAGGTCTCCGTGCGCCCACTCCTGTTCCAGCAGATGCAGCGCCATGCGGTCGAATGCCGCTGCCAGACGGCCGATCTCCCGGCTGTCGCCTGCGTGGCGTGCGATGGCGCTCTGCAGCGTCTCGCCCTCGACCCACTCGTCGAGCACCACGTCGACCCATTGGCCGTGGCGGCGGTCCGTGTGTATGTAGAGCTCGTCGTGCAGGCACCGTTGCCCGTATATCTCACGCAGGTTGCGTTTGGGGCGGGTGTAGCACTTGAGCATGCACGTGCGTCCCTCGTGCCGTATCCTGAATATGACCGAGCTGTTGCCTACACGGAACTCCGGACGCCCGTCGGCATCGCGTAAAACATCGATGACACCCAGGGTCCGTGTAAGACCGTAGGTGTCATTCAATGCGTTAATGTATTGCGGAGTTGTCAGCAACATGGCCGCAATGTCGGTTTTGCCTCGCGCGGCATCAGTGGCAGTGGCCGCATTCGTGGTCGCCGCACTCGTGATCCCCGCATTCGTGGTCGCCGCAGTCACAGTCGTGGCAGTGGCAGCCGCCTTTCGATGCAAGGTCTTCGGGCGTAACGTCGCGCACCGATACAACCTCGACGTCGAAGTTGAGGGTCTTGCCGGCCATCGGGTGGTTGAAGTCCATCTTCACGCTCTCGGGCATCACCTCCTTGATGACGCCGATCATGCGGTTGCCGTTGGCGTCGCTCATGGGCACCTGGCTGCCGACGAAGAGTATCTCCTCGGCGATCTTGCCGTCCATCATGAATACGGTCTTGGGCAGCTCGACTACGGCTTCGGGAATAACCTCGCCGTAACCGTCCTTCGGCTCAAGCGTGAACGATACCTTATCTCCTGCGGACTTGCCCATTACAGCCTCTTCGAATTTGGGCAGCAGCATGCCCGTGCCGCAGATGAATTCCAGCGGCGCATCGGGTTTCGACTGGTCGGCTATCTGTCCGTCTACGGTAAGCTTGTAATGTACAGCCACCATCTTGTTCTTGTCTACTTTCATTTTCTGATCAAGTGTTGTTTGTGAATAAATATATGGTTCTTTTCAGTGTCCCTACTCCTCGTTGCGGCATACCAGGTTGCGGTCTCCGTACCCGTTGTCGATCTTGGTAACGTACGGGAAGAATTTCGACGTGCGTACCCATTCGAGCGGGAAGGCGGCCTCTTCGCGTGAATAGGGGTGCGTCCACTCTCCCGCGATCTCGAACGCCGTGTGCGGGGCGTTGGCCACGACATTGTCGGCCTGGCCTGCGATGGCCTCGCATTCGCGTTTGATCTGTATGAGCGACCCGATGAAACGGTCCATCTCGGCCTTGGGCTCGCTCTCGGTCGGCTCGACCATCAGCGTCTCGTGTACGGGGAACGAGAGTGTCGGGGCGTGGAATCCGTAGTCCATCAGTCGGTGGGCTATGTCGCCGCAGTCGACGCCGTACTCCTTCTTGAACATGGTCAGGTCAAGGATCATCTCATGGCCCACGCGTCCGTTTTCGCCGGTGTAGTAGGTGCGGTATTCACCGGCCAGCGCAGCCGACATGTAGTTGGCGTTGACTATGGCCATCTCCGTGGCGTGGCGCAGCCCGCTTTCGCCCAGCATCTTGATATATCCGTAGGTGATGGGCAGCAGCATCGCCGAGCCCCACGGGGCTGAGGCTACGGCCGTGATACCCTCCTCGCCGCCGGTCGAGACTATCGGGTGCGTCGGCAAGAACTTTGCCAGATGCTCGGCCACGCAGACGGGACCTACGCCCGGACCGCCGCCGCCGTGAGGCATGGCGAAGGTCTTGTGCAGGTTGAGGTGGCAGACATCGGCTCCGATGTAACCGGGATTGGTCAGGCCGACCTGTGCGTTCATGTTGGCTCCGTCCATGTAGACCTGGCCTCCGGCATCGTGTACGGCGTCGATGATTTCGCGTATGCGCGATTCGAAGATGCCGTGTGTCGAGGGGTATGTCACCATCAGTCCGCACAGCTCCGAGCTGTACTCCTGTGCCTTCTTTTTCAGGTCTTCGACGTCGATGTTGCCTTCGGCGTCGCATGCCACCGTCACGATCTTCATGCCGGCCATGGCTGCCGACGCCGGATTGGTGCCGTGTGCCGAGGCGGGTATGAGTATGATGTTGCGGTAGCCCTGTCCGCGCGACTGGTGGTAGGCGCGTATCACCATAAGGCCGGTGTACTCGCCCGCAGCGCCCGAGTTGGGCTGGAGCGTGCAGGCAGCAAATCCGGTGATGGTGGCCAGATCGTGTTCGAGCTCGCCGATAAGCT
>DXGW01000033.1 GCA_019113665.1 Candidatus Alistipes excrementipullorum | reverse complement strand
GAAGTCTATGCCCAGTCCCACTTCGTCGTAGTAGCGGTGGGCGAAGCGTTTCTCGATGTATTTGCCCACACGGTTGATCTTCACTATGAGCTCGCATTCGTAGTCGACCTGCTGCGAGAAGGCCGGAATGTAGAACGGGTCGTTGTTGCGCAGCATGGCGGTGTCCGGCTTCAGGAAAAAGAGCGGCTCGGAGGGTATGCGTCCTCCGTCGTTCAGCTCGGCGACATGTTCGGCGTAGTTGCGTCCTATGCAGATTATCTTCATCGTACGTTCTCTTTTAAGTCCTCGACCATGCGGGCGGCGAAACGGCCGCTCGCCCCGGCTCCTCCGATTATTTCGCGCAGACGGCCGAAGTCGGCAAGCATCTTTGCGCGTTCGCTGCCTCCCTCGACTATCAGCCTCAGCTCATGTTCCGTGCGGTCGGCCTTGTCCGAAGCCTGTATCACCTCGCGTACGGCCTCGAAGCCGAGGTTGAGGTTCACAAGCGATATGAAGGGTATCTTCAGTACGTAGGGGCGCAGCACGACGTTAACGATATTGGTGCGGTAGACAACCACTTCGGGTATGCCCATGAGCGCGGTTTCGAGTGTTGCCGTTCCCGATGTCACCACGGCGGCCTCGGAGACGTTGAGCAGGTCGTACGTGCAGTCGCAGACGAAACGTACGCCGGTGCCGTCGATGTAACGTCCGTAGAGCGTGCGGTCGAGCCACGAGACGCCCGCCACGACGAACTGGTGCTCCGGGAACCGTGCCGCAAGGGCCGTCATCATCGGCAGGTTCGAATCTATCTCCTTGCGGCGGCTGCCGGCCAGCAGCGCTATTATGGGACGTTCGTCGAGACCGTGCAGCCGGCGGAACTCTTCGCCGGAGGGCAGTGTCGGACGGCGCTCCTCGATGGCGTCCATCAGCGGGTTGCCTTCGAAATCTGCCTCGATGCCCTTGCTGCGGAAGTACTCCTTCTCGAAGGGGAAGATTATGAACAGCCTGTCCACGAAACGGCGTATGGCCTTTACGCGGTACTCGCGCCATGCCCACACCTTGGGAGCTATGTAGTAGTGTACCCTGATTCCGTGCCTGTGCGCGAATTCGGCTATCTGCATGTTGAATCCGGGGTAGTCTATCAGTATCACGACGTCGGGACGGAATGCCGTGATGTCGTGCTCGCAGTCGCGTACCTGGCGCAATACCGTCCTGAGGTTGGCCACGACCTGTACGATGCCGAAGAACGATGCTTCACGGTAGTGCTTGGCGAGGTTTTCGCGGCCGCCGACCTCGGCCATCTTGTCGCCGCCCCAGAAACGGAATACGGCCTCGGGGTCGTGTAGTTTCAATCCCTTCATCAGATTCGCTCCGTGCAGGTCTCCCGAAGGTTCGCCCGCTATCAGGTAGTATCTCATTGCCGTCCTATTCCTTTATGAGGTCGGGGCGCAGCTCCTCGGTGCGCCGCCAGGCCTGTTCCTCTTTCCATTTTTCGATCTCGGCGAAGTTGCCCGAGAGCAGTACGTCCGGGACCCTCCAGCCGCGGAACTCCGCCGGCCGCGTGTAGATCGGCGGTGCCAGCAGGTTGTCCTGGAAGCAGTCCGTGAGGGCCGACTCCTCGTCGCCGATGGCGCCGGGTATCAGTCTCACGACCGAATCGGTGATGATTGCCGCGGCCAGCTCCCCGCCCGTGAGGACGTAGTCGCCGATGGAGATCTCGCGCGTTATGAGATGCTCGCGTATGCGGAAATCAATGCCCTTGTAGTGCCCGCAGAGTATGATGATGTTCTCGAGCGTCGAGAGGCGGTTTGCCTCGTGCTGGTCGTATCGCATGCCGTCGGGCGAGACGAATATCACTTCGTCGTAGTGGCGTTCGGACTGCAGCTTCTCGATGAGTTCGAACACCGGTTCGCACTTCATGACCATGCCGGCCTCCCCTCCGAACGGATAGTCGTCGGTGGTGTGCCTGCGGTCGTGTGCGTAGTCGTGCAGGTTGTGTACCACGATCTCGACGAGCCCCTTCTCCTGGGCGCGCTTGAGTATCGACTCGCTCAGGGGCGAGACGAGCAGGTCGGGTACCGATGAAATAACATCTATTCGCATAACTCCGTATATTAAGACGTGAAGGGCGACGATACCGACCCGTCGCCCCGAAAATTTTTTGTCAGCCCCGGTAGTTTACCTCGTTGTTGAGGACCTCGACGATGAAGGGGTTGTAGAGCGACTCGTGCCCGATGGTGGTCTGGTCGCCGTGGCCGGGATATACCTTCGTCTCGTCGCCGAGCGGCAGGATCTTCTCGATGATCGACCGCATGATCCACGAGTAGTCGCCTCCCGGGAGGTCGGTGCGGCCGATGCTTTCGCGAAAGAGTGTGTCGCCCGTGAAGAGCGTCTTCGACTGCGGCTCGTAGAACGATACGTGTCCGGGTGTATGGCCCGGTGTGGCTATTATTTCGAAGCGGGTGTCGCCGAATCCTATTTCGGTCAGCGAGTCGAGGTCGCGGTCTATCTTCGCGGGAGCCTCGCGCACCTCGACGCCGTACATGCGGGCGCTCGAAGCGGCCGCTCCGAGCAGGAATGCGTCCTTGCCCGACATGGCGAACGGTATGTCGTAGGTCGTGCGCAGGAACTCCACGCCCGCTATATGGTCGAAATGCCCGTGGGTGTTGAGTGCCAGCACGGGGCGCAGCTTGTGTTCGGTGATGAAATTGACGAGGGCGTTGTCCTCGCGGGCCGAGAGGTTGCCGGCGTCGATGACGGCACATTCGCCCGTCGCGTCCCATACGACATAGGTGTTCTCCTGTATGGGGTTGAATACGAATCTTGCGATATTCATGTGTATGTTCGTTTTTTTAAGTTTACAAATATAAATAAAAAAGGCGAAAACCTGAATTTTCGCCCTTGTATGGTAACATCTGCCGGTAGGTCGTCAGTAGACAACGAGCCGGCCCTTTGTGCCGCGCAGTACGAACTTGGCATTTACGCTGTACGATACGGTGATCTTCTTGAACTCGAGAGGCGTACTGCTCTCCTGGTCGGCGGCCTTCATGCTGCGTGCCATGCCGTAGGTTACCACCGCGGCATCGTTGGCGGCCGTACGCTCCCAGTCGTTGATGTAGAAGCAGTCGCCGATACCCTGTCCGATAGCTTCGGCCAGTGCCTGTGCGCGGTTTTTTGCGTTGACAATGGCCTCGTTGCGCAACTGCGCCTTCAGCTCGTCATATTTCGAATAGGAGGTTCGCAGCAGCGCTATGTTTGATATGCCGGCCTCGTCGAGCGCCGCATACACCTTGCCGACGGTCTCGGCACCGGTGAGCTTGAGCTGGTATTCGGCCGTGGCCAGCGAGTTGTTCTTCTTGTAGAAGATACTTGTCATGTCGGATACCTGCAGCTGTTTGTCGACATCGATGCCGAGCCCATTCAGGGCGGCGACCATGGCGGCCTGCTGCTGCTCGACCGAGATCTTGCCTTTGGATTCTTTCTCGGTTATGGTTATCCCCAGAAGGAACTCGTCGGGCAGAACCTTCTTTTCCGCATATCCGGTGACTTCGATATAACTGGGGTATGTCTCGGTAGTCTGTGCGGCGACCGGCAATGCCATTGCGATCACTGCGGCGAGGATTAACAAACGTTTCATGATTTCAAGTGTTGTTTTGGTGTACTGTTGCAACAATAACGCCGCAGGTGCCGTGATTATTGCCTTTTCACCAGTTTTACGACATTCTCGACGTGGTGCGTATGGGGAAACATGTCCACCGGCTGCACGGCCTTCACCTCGTATTGCGCGTCGAGCAGAGCCAGGTCGCGTGCCTGTGTTGCCGGATTGCAGCTTACGTAGACTATGCGTTCGGGTGCGGCCCGTAGTATGACCTCAATTACGGGTTCATCGACTCCGGCGCGCGGCGGGTCGAGTATGATCACGTCGGGACGACCGTTGCGGGCGATGAAGTCGTCGTCGAGAACCTTCTTCATGTCGCCGGCGTAGAACGAGGTGTTGCCGATGCCGTTTATGCGCGAATTGACCTTGGCGTCCTCGATGGCCTCGGGGACGTACTCGATGCCCACCACCTTGCGGCAGCTGCGGGCGCAGAAGTTGGCTATGGTGCCCGTGCCGGTGTAGAGGTCGTAGAGCGTGTCGTCGGGACGCAGGTCGGCAAACTGCCGCGCAACCTTGTAGAGCTCGTAGGCCTGGCCGGAGTTGGTCTGGTAGAACGATTTGGGCCCTACCTTGAACTGCAGCCCCTCCATGCTCTCGACGATATGGTCCTTGCCGGCGTAGAGTACGGGCGTCTGGTCGGTGAGCGAGTCGTTCCACTTGGTGTTGACCACGTAGAAGAGCGACGTGATCTCGGGGAACGATGTGCGCAGGTGCTCCATCAGCGCGTCGATGCGCGGGCGGTCCTCCTCGTTGAATACCACGATGACCATCGTCTCGCCGGTCGAGGCGGTGCGTATGATGATGCCGCGCATCAGTCCCTCGTGCTCGCGTGCGTTGTGGAACGTGTAGCCTTCAGCCATGCAGAAGCGTTTCACCTCGTCGCGTATGGCATTCGAAGGGTCGGGCTGCAGCCAGCAGCGGTTGATGTCGAGTATCTTGTCGAACATGTCGGGTATGTGGAATCCGAGGGCCGGGCGCTGTTCGATGTCGCCGCCTGCGGCAATCTCGTCGTAGGTGAGCCAGCGGCGGTCGGCGAAGGTGAATTCGAGCTTGTTGCGGTAGAACTGCGTGCGGGCCGATCCGAGGCACGGCGCTATCTCGGGCAGGGCGATCTTGCCTATGCGTGTCAGCTGGTCGCGCACCTGTTCGGTCTTGAAGCGCAACTGTTCGTCGTACGGCAGGTTCTGCCATTTGCAGCCGCCGCATATGCCGAAATGTTCGCAGAACGGTTCGACGCGTATGGGTGAGCGCTTGACGTAGCGTATGACCGAACCCTCCATGAAACGGCGGCGTTTGCGCCGTATCTGTACATCGACCACATCGCCCGGTACGGTCATCGGTACGAATACCACCATGTCGTTCCAACGTCCCATGGCCTTGCCTTCGGCCGCGAGCGTCGTGATTTCAAGCCCCTCGATCGTGGGGTAGCTGCCTCTTTTTCTCGCCATTGTCGCAAAATGTTTGTGCAAAAGTACTAAATAATTCTCCAATAGCGGGCATCTGCCGGTAAAAAGAGCGACTGCATGCGGTCCGGTATTTGGATTTTTGCAATAAAATATTTATTTTTGTTTACTTTACCCGTAAAAACTTGAGATATGGAAAAGAGATTGGAGATCGATTACAGACATTACGCTTCGCTTGACGAGATGCCGGCGGCGGATCGTTCGCTCGTCGAGGAGGCTTTGAAGGCCGTGGAAAAGGCCCATGCCCCATATTCCCGTTTCAAGGTCGGGGCGGCCGCACGCCTTCGCAGCGGCATGGTGCTGCATGCGGGCAATTTCGAAAGCGAGGTCTATCCCGCCGGATTGTGCGCCGAGCGGTCGCTCATGTTCTATATACAGACAAACTATCCCGATGACCCGATCGAGACTCTGGCCATCGCTTCCGACCCGTCGGAGCGCGAATGCTATCCCTGCGGCCAGTGCCGTCAGGTTATGGTCGATGTCGAGCGCCGTCAGGGCTCTGCCATGCGTGTGATCATGTACGGAGGGTCGACTGCCTCGGTTGTGGGCAAGGCTTCGGATCTGTTGCCCTTTACATTCATTCTCGATTGACGATGTTCGTTCAGGAAGCGATACTTTACGAGGACAACCACATTATGGTTGTAAACAAACTCGCCGGAGATCTGGTTCAGCCCGATCCTTCGGGCGAGAGTGCCCTTGAAAACGAGATCAAGGAATTTTTGAAACGGCGCGACGGCAAGGCCGGCAATGTCTTTCTGGGAGTCGTGCACCGCATCGACCGCCCTGTGAGCGGGGCCGTGCTGTTCGCCAAGACGTCGAAGGCGCTGACGCGGCTCAACGAGATGCTGCGCCGCGGCGAGATAACGAAAACATACTGGGCCGTGACCGAGGCCTCGCCTTCGCCCGAAGAGGGGGAGTTGCGCCATTGGCTGCTGCGAGACGGCCGCACGAACCGTTCGCATGTCTACTCGTCGCCAAAGGGCGATGCCAAGGAGGCGCGGTTGCGTTACCGCATGCTGTGCCGCAGCGACCGTTATACGCTGGTCGAGGTGGAACTGCTGACGGGCCGCCACCATCAGATACGCGCACAGCTGGCCAAGATAGGCTGCCCGATCAAGGGGGACCTCAAGTATGGAGCCAAACGCTCCAACCCCGACGGCGGCATATCGTTGCATTCGCGCTGCGTGGAGTTTGTCCACCCGGTGAAGAAGGAGCCCGTGCGCATAGTGGCTCCGGTGCCCGCCGGCGATAACTTGTGGAGATATTTCGAACAGACGGCCGAGGGATTATGAGACTGCTTATACAGAGGGTTGCCCGTGCTTCGGTCGAGATCGGAGGACGGGTTCATTCGTCGATAGGGCGGGGGCTGCTTGTCTTCGTGGGCATCGAGAACGCCGACGGTGAGGAGGATATCGAATGGCTCTGCAACAAACTCCTGCATCTCCGTATCTTTGACGACGAGGCCGGGGTGATGAATCTCGACGTGCAGCAGGCCGGCGGCGATGTCGCTGTCGTAAGCCAGTTCACGCTCCATGCCTCTACGCGCAAGGGCAACCGCCCGTCGTACATACGTTCGGCGCATGAGGAGGTGTCGCGTCCGCTGTACGAAGCCTTTGTCCGCCGCGTCGGGGAGTTGTCGGGGCGGCATGTGGCTACGGGAGTGTTCGGCGCCGACATGCAGGTGTCGCTTGTGAACGACGGCCCGGTGACGATATGGATTGACAGTAAAAACAGGGAGTGAACTTAATGCTACTCGCCTAAAACTTTTGGAAATTAGATGAAAAGATTTTTGACAATGTGTGCGGCAGCGCTTCTTTTGCTGTCGTGCGAGAAGAAGACCGATGGGAATGTGGTCGTCGAGGTGACCGGACCCGAAAATGCGGCTTTTACCGTTGCCGCCGAGGCCGCCGAAGGCCTCGAAATACGGTATACGCTCAAAGGTGCGACCGAAGGTGCAAGTGTCGAGGCTTTTGCCGAGACCGACTGGATAGTCGATACGGATACGTCTGCGGCCGGGGTGGTGCGCTTCGGTGTGACGGCCAATGCCACCGGAGCCGAGCGCAGCGGCGACATACTGCTGCTCTATCCCGATGCCGATATTGCGAGGGTGTCGGTTACGCAGCTTCCCGAGGGTGTCGATCCCGAGGATCCTCGTCCGTCGCTGACGGCCACGACGGTTACCGACGTGACAACGTCGGGCGCTACGTTTACGGCGACATTGACGTACGACGGCGACAAGGCCATAACCGAAGCCGGATTCTCGTATACGGCCACTGGCGAGACCTCTCCGACGACGTTCAAGACCGAGGCCGTGGCCGGTGAGATGAGCGCTGCGGTCAGCGGTCTGAAGTCAGCGACCACCTATTTCGTCGAGGCATATGCCATCGTCGACGGTGCGACCTACAAGGGCAAACTTACGGAGTTCACTACATTGTCAGAAGGCGGTACGAGTGAGGGCAACGTCTACCGTACGGGTTGGGCTGAGCTGCCCGCCGAGTACGACGCCGACGGCAATGGCATCGATGACAACGACGCCACCCTTTACTATGCGCACCATCTCTGTGACGGACCCGAGAAGAATGCCCAGTACAGCGGATCGGCACGTAACTTTACCGTATGCTTCAGTGCCGAGCATCACTGTCCGGTATGGGTCGCCGCTCCGCGCCACCGCGACCTTTACGAAGGAACCGCGGACCGCACCAATGCCTACAAGGCCGACCCGAAGATACCGTCCGGCATACAGTATTACAGCAAGTCGACCGGCGGCGGCTGCAACAAGGGACACATGCTCGGTTCGAACGAACGTACATCGTCGTCCGCAACAAACCGACAGGTATTCTACTATTCGAACATAGCCCCGCAGAACAGCAGTACGTTCAATACCGGCGGCGGAGCATGGAACAACCTCGAGGATTATGTGGACGATCTTGTCTGCGCCGACACGCTCTACATGGTCATCGGCTGCTATTTCGACAAGTACACCGACAAGCGCGGCAATACGGCCAATCCGTCGACCATTTCGTTCGGCGGCCGCAGCGACGTGTCGTGCCCGACGATGTTCTACTATGCCCTGCTGCGTACCAAGAGCGGCCGTAGCGGCAAGAACGTCCGCGACTGCTCGGCGAGCGAACTGCAGTGCGTGGCATTCGTGAAGTGCCACAAGGCTCCGAAGTTCTCGTCCGTATCGTCGCAGGACATGATATCCATATCGGAACTTGAGAAACTGACCGGATTCACGTACTTCCCCAATGTCCCAAATGCCCCGAAGGATACCTATTCGCCTTCGGACTGGGATCTGTAATATCAGTTTGACTTGCGGGGAGAACCGGACGTAACGACGGCCTCCCCGCTTCTTTTGAGAGATGTCGGAGACGAGGATATATCCATGGGGCGACACGCGCCCGTTCAACAGCTATGCAGGCTATTTCCGCCGCACGTTCGGCGGCCGCGTGCAGAAGGTTGCCGTAAATGCCGGCTTCACCTGCCCCAACCGCGACGGTACGGTCGGAACGGGTGGCTGCACCTTCTGCAACAACGGGGCCTTCACACCGTCGTATTGCCAGCCTGCCAAAAGCGTGACGCAGCAGATCGACGAGGGAATAGAGTTCCACCGCCGCCGTTACCGTACGGCCGAACGTTATCTGGCCTATTTCCAGTCCTATTCGAATACCTATGCTCCGGTTGAGCGGTTGCGTGAACTCTATGACGAGGCCCTGTCGCACCCGCTTGTGACGGGTGTGGTGGTCGGTACGCGTCCCGATTGTGTCGATGAAGAGAAACTTGACCTCTTCGCCTCGCTTGCACGCGACAAGTACGTGGCCATAGAGTACGGTATCGAGTCGACGGACGACGCGACGCTGCGTGCCGTCAACCGCGGGCATGACTTCGCCACGGCCCGTCGGGCCGTAGAGATGACGGCGCAGCGCGGGCTGCATGTCGGGGCGCATTTCATTCTCGGATTGCCGGGCCAGAGCGATGCCGACCTCGTGGCGCAGACCGATGTGATCAATTCGCTGCCGCTCACAACAATCAAGTTCCACCAGCTGCAGGTCTTCGCCGGAACGGCCATGGCCGCGGAGTATGATGCCGACCCGTCGCGGTTCCGTTTCTGGGAGGTGGACGAGTATATCGACCTCTTCATCGAGATCCTTCGCCGCCTGCGTCCCGATATCGTTGTGGAACGTTTTGCGAGCGAAGCCCCGCCGCGCTACCATTACGGCCGCAACTGGGGTTTGATACGCAACGAGACGCTGTTGGCCCGTCTTGAAAAAAGATTGCTGGAAACGGGTGCATATCAAGGCGAAAAATTTATATCTTTGTAAAAAACGGATTCGTGACTTATGAGAACATTGACCGGCTCCGATATTCTTACGGGAATCAAGGAGTATTTTCTGATGGCTTTGGGCATGTTGCTCTATTCGTTCGGCTGGATAGCCTGCATTCTGCCGTCGCACTGTATGGGCGGAGGTGCCGGAGGTTTGAGCCTGATTGTCTACTATGCCATCGGCGGGGTACTGCCTGTCGGTGCGATTGTTTTCATTGTCAACGCAATACTGCTGCTCGTGGCAGGGTTCATCGTCGGCTGGCGTTTCGGTATCAAGACCATCTACTGTATCGTCATGATGTCCATCTTCATGTCGCTGCTGCAGAAGGTAATGCCGGGCGGCGTTGATATTTTCCATCTCGAAAACCGTCTGCTGTCGACCATTCTCGGAGGTCTGCTGGCCGGTATCGGCGTGGCCTTGTGTTTCCAGCAGGGCGGATCGACGGGAGGTACCGATATAGTGGCCATGATCATCAACAAGTACCGGGCCATCAGCTACGGCAAGATCGTGATGTCGTCGGACTTCTTCATCATAGCTTCGGCATTGCTGGTCAGCGA
>DXGW01000032.1 GCA_019113665.1 Candidatus Alistipes excrementipullorum | reverse complement strand
GCCTCTTCTACGTGGCATTGACGCGTGCCAAGCGCGAAGCGACACTCTCGTATGCCGAGATGCGTTACAAGTGGGGCAACATGGAGTTCTCGCGCCCGAGCCGTTTCCTCGGCGAGATCGACGAGAAATACATAGACGCCGACTTCGACCTGAAGTCGCAGATGCGTTCGGCCCGCAGCGAAAACGAGGAGCGTTCGTCGGCCATCGACGAGTTGCGCCACCGTTACGACGTGCGTTATGCCGACCGTCGCCGCGACGACTCGGCGGGCGGGGGATACGGACGACAGTCCGGCCGTTACGGCGGCGGGCAGGGTTCGTTCGGTGCCGGCCGCGACGGCTTCGGAGGTGAACGGCGCGTTGCCGGACAGCGGCCGTACGATGTCCCGGAGCGTCGGCCCGTGCAGCGTGTCGAACCGGTGCGCACCTCGACCGAGGGTATGCGCAGTGTCGGTGTGCGCCGTTCGGGCGAGGAGCCGGCTGCGGCGGTGCCTTGCGGATATGCCGCAGGCGAGCGTGTCGAGCATGTCAAGTTCGGCCGCGGCAGCATCGTCCGTGTCGAGGCCATTGCGGGCGATCACAAGGTTGTGGTTGCATTTGACGATTACGGCGAAAAGACGCTGCTCGCCAAGTTTGCCAAGCTGAGGAAACTTCAGTAACAGACCGCATTGAAGCAAACAGCGGGAAGAGACCGACTCTTCCCGCTATTTTATGTTTAATGTCTCTTGCCGGACTTGCCCGTTTCGGCATGGCGTCCCGACATGCCCCTTGCCTGTGCCTTCGCGCCGCCGTTTTTCGGCCGTGCGGTACCCTGCCTTGCCGGCCCTCGTGATGTGCCGCCGGCTGCCGCCCTGCCATGCGGGGTGCTGTTGCCGTTCTCGTTGAAGAAATAGGACTTCTGCCGGCGTTTGTCCTCCTGGTTGCGCGCCACGTAGAGATGCTCTCCCGTGTATGGGTTCATGCCCGTGCGGAACATTACCGAAGAGAGTGTCATGGGGGTCGGCGTGAGGTCCTGCACCTGTTCGAGGTTGAAGTGCAGCTTGCCGAGGACCTTGAGCGACAGTGCCTTCATGTCGGCCTCGGTACAGCCCGGGTGTGACGATATGAAGTAGGGTATGAGCTGGTAGTTGAGCCCTTCGCGGCGGCAGATGTCATGGAAGTCGGCATTCAGCCGCTCGAACATGGCGAACGGCGGCTTGCGCATCTGCCGAAGCACGCGCTCCTCGGTGTGTTCGGGCGCCACCTTGAGGCGCCCCGATGTATGGTGCTTGACGACGGTGGCCAGATACGGCCCCCCGTCGAAGAGGTCATAGCGTATGCCGCTGCTTACGAATGCCTTCTTTACGCCCTTGACGTTGCGTATCTTCTCGTAGAGTTCGAGCAGCGCCCCGTGGTCGTTGTCGAGGTTCGGGCACATCTTCGGATGCAGGCAGGACGGCCTGCGGCACTTTGCGCAGATCGAACGGTCGCGGCCGCCCATGCGGTACATGTTGGCCGACGGCGCCCCGATGTCCGAGATGTAGCCGCGGAAGTCGGGCATGTGCGTTATGGCCTCCACCTCCCGCAGGATAGAGGCTTCGCTGCGCGAGTTGATGAACTTGCCCTGATGTGCCGATATGGTGCAGAACGAGCAGCCGCCGAAGCAGCCGCGGTGAATGTTCACCGAGTGTTTGATCATCTCCCAGGCCGGAATGTCGCCCTTGCCGCGATAGCGCGGGTGCGGGGCCCGTTCGTAGGGCAGGTCGAACGAGTGGTCGAGTTCCTCGGTCGTAAGGGTGGTGTTGGCCGGGTTGACGACCACATATTTGTCGCCCGTGCGTTCGACGAGCGTGGCGGTGGGGTTGAGCAGGTTGCTCTGCGTCTCTTCGATGGCGAAGTTTTCGCCGAAGGCCTTGTCGTCGTCGCAGCACTCCTCGTACGGGTGCAGTTCGATACGGTCCCCGATACGGCTGACATAGTCGGCGTCGGCCACGAAGGCCACCTGCCGTATCTTGCGCAGCAGTTTGGCGTTGTAGCCGTTGCGCATGGCCTTGGCCACCTGCTGCACGACCCTCTCGCCCATGCCGTAGAAGAGCAGGTCGGCCCCGCTGTCCAGCAGCACCGAACGGTGCAGCGAGTCGCTCCAGTAGTCGTAGTGCGTAAGCCTCCGCAGCGAGGCCTCGATGCCCCCTATTACAACCGGAACATGAGGATATAGCCTTTTGAGTATCCGTGTGTAGACCGTGACTGCGCGGTCGGGGCGGAATCCGGCCTTGCCGCCGGCCGTATATGCGTCGTTGCTGCGCAGGCGGAGGTTGGCCGTGTAGTGGTTGACCATCGAGTCCATGGCTCCGGCCGTGACGCCGAAGAAGAGTCTCGGCGCTCCCAGTTTGGTGAAGTCGCGCAGGTCGTCGCGCCAGTTTGGTTGCGGTACGATAGCCACGCGCAGCCCTTCGGCTTCGAGCAGGCGTCCGACTACGGCCGCCCCGAATGCCGGGTGGTCGATGTAGGCGTCGCCCGTGAAGAGTATCACGTCGAGCGAGTCCCAGCCCAGGGCGCGGACCTCCTTTATGGTTGTAGGTAGAAACACTTCGTATGCCGTATCAGACCGCAGGACGGGGACCGCACACCGGCAATCCCCGTCCGTCCGTATCGTTTCGTTCCGTTATCTCAACGGCACCTCGGTCGTACCGATAAGGTAGCCGCTGCCGTAAATCTGTATGAGGTATGTTCCGGCTGTGAAGCCGCTGCCGTTGTAGAATACGCTCACGTCGAGGTCCTCGTTCTGGTAATCCACCTCACGCGATACCGAGTAGTTGAGCTTTCCGCCCTCGTATTCGAACGACGGTGTCTGTTCCGTCGAGAGCAGGTAGCCGTCGGGCGAGGTTATGCGCACATAGATGTCGCGGTTGCCCGGGGTGGCGAGCTCGTTGGCCGCCAGCGTGAAGTCCACGCGCAGTGTGGTGGCCATGCGTACGCGGGTTACGGCCTTGCCGTTCTTGTTGAGCGGGACAAGGGCGATGTCGCGTGAACGTACGATGGCGCCCTGCTGTACCTTGTTGTTGAGCTCGGTGGCCTTCTCTTCTGCCATTTCGGCGCGCAGGTTGGCCGACGAGATCTCCTTGCGGTAGCCCACATTCTCGTCGATGAGCTTCTTGTTGAGGTGGTTGAGCGAGTCGATCTGGCGCAGGTACGTCTTCATGATGGTACGCAGCGTGCCGACCTCCTTTTCATATTCGCGGAGCTTGTTGTAGTTAAACCGGCGCTCGCGCTTGAGCTGCTCGATCATCTCGTGGGCGCGTTCGAGATTCGCGGCAATGGTATCGTTCTGGTATTTCAGTCCGTCGTACTCCTCGATCAGGTTGGTGAGGTCGCTCTGAATCGAGTCGCGGTCGATCTTCATGAGTTCGTAGTCGCGCTGCTGCTGGCGGTTGATGTTGTAGTACAGAATCGACAGCGCCGCCAGTATGACGGCAAGTATGCAGATCACGATCTTGTATCCGCGCACCGATTTCCTGACATCGGCTTCATAGTAGTCCTGATCGTCGTCTTCGGGTGTGAATCCTTT
>DXGW01000031.1 GCA_019113665.1 Candidatus Alistipes excrementipullorum | reverse complement strand
ATGTTCCGACCGAGGCGCCGATGCCGTTGGTCATGAGCATGAACAGACCCTGAGCCGAAGCCTGCATGGGTTTCGATGCCTCCTGCTCGACGAAGAGTGCGCCCGAAACGTTGAAGAAGTCGAACGCTACGCCGTAAACCAGGCACGATATGAAGAGCGCCACGATGCCGAGCACGCTTTCGGTGGAGCCGACGCCGAAGAAGCCGAAACGCAATACCCATGCGAACATGGCGATCATCATCACGCGCTTGATACCGAACCGTCCGAGGAAGAACGGAATGAGCAGAATGCACAGTGCTTCGGAGATCTGCGATACGGATACCAGCAGGGTCGGGTTCTCGGCAAACCAGCTCTGCGACGAGGCGGCGAAGCTGTTGATGTACGGGGTGGCGTAGCCGTTGGTTATCTGCAGCGATACGCCCAGCAGCATCGAGAAGATGAAGAACAGCGCCATCTTCTTCTGTTTGAAGAGCACGAAGGCGTCGAAGCCGAGACGCTGCATGAGGGTCTTGTTCTTGCTGTCGTCACTGCATATCGGGCACTGTGGCAGCGAGAACGAATAGAGGCCCAGCAGCAGGCCGAGCGCGCCGCAGACGATCAGCTGCATGTATGTGAACTGTGCCGCCTCGGCGAGTCCGAAACTGACAAAGTTGACGAACCACATGGCTGCGATGAATCCGACGGTGCCGAATACGCGGATCGGCGGGAAATCCTTGACCGTATCGTATCCGTGGCTCTTGAGGATCGAGAAGGCTACGGTGTTGGAGAGTGCGATGGTCGGCATGTAGAACGCCACGCTCAGGCAGTATGCCGTGAATATTGGCCATATCGAGGTGGCCTCTCCGGCGGCCGTCAGTTGCGTGGCCTCGATGCCGAAGTAGGCGGCCAGAAGCATGAAGCCCGCAGCCAGCAGGTGCGAGATGCCGAGAAGCCTTTGCGGTTGAATGAATTTGTCGGCAATGGCGCCGATGATTGCCGGCATGAAGATCGAGACCACACCCTGTGCAATGTAGAACCACGAAATATAATCGCCCAGACCTACACGTCCAAGAAAGTTGCCGATACATACCAGATATGAACCCCATACTGCAAACTGCAGGAAGTTCATCACGGTTAATCGAAATTTTATGTTCATATTAAGTTGGTTTTATGGACCGCAAAAACTCGCGGCTGAAAAATATTTAAACAAATATACAATTTTTTTCGTTTTTTCTTTGAAAAAGCAAAATTATATTCTACTTTTGCATCACCGTTCTGAAGAACATTGGGCTATGGTGTAATGGTAACACTACAGATTCTGGTCCTGTCATTCTAGGTTCGAGTCCTGGTAGCCCAACACGACAAGAGAAACCGATTCGGTTTCTCTTGTTTTTTATTGTCTGCCAACATGATACGCCGGGCAATACCGGCTCTCAGGGGGAACGGTGACCGGTGCTATTGCACGGTCAGCCCGCTCCACAACGATGTGTCGAATGTCTCCTTGGGTGCGTTCGGGACATTGGCGAAGAAGGTGAATCCCGTAAGCTCCTCCATCTGCTTCACGCTGCGCGCATCGGTCGTATATACCTTCTGTGAACTGCGCGAGTCGCTGTGCTCAAGTACGAATCCTATGCACTGCAGTTCCGACGCGCTGCACTCGGCCACGCTGCGCCCCGTATTGCCGTCGCGCGTGCGCAGCAATACTTTCCAGTATTTGGTGGGTACGGGGACGCATTTGCCCTTGCTCTTGTTGTCGTAGGCTGTGGCGTGACCCTCCTCGAACATCGCTCCGGTAACGACATAGAGCGTGTCGCTGCAAATCCACTGTTTGCGCACCAGCTCTTCGAGTTTGTACCATGCGCCGCCGTTGAGCGACTGGCGCTGCGGCGTCATGTTGGTCGAGTAGAAACTCGTGTCGTTGTCGGCCGAGCTGCCCGTACGGTCGGCCGACGGCAGTTGATGGCCGCGCGAGTACTGCAGGTTCGTTGCGCTGGTGGTCGTGTTGCCGAATTCGGTGTAGTATGCACCCGTAACCTGCGCCTGCATGCCGTAGCCGCTGTCGCCGCAGAAATCGGCGAAATCCCTGTCGTATCCGAATGTGTCGCGGCGGTCTGCCGAGCCGAGGTAGCATTCGTGCAGGGGATATGCCACCCACAGCGATGCGTACATGTCCGTAGCGAAACAGAACGAATAGTTGCGGCGTTCGGGCGCCGACGGCAGCGACGAGTGAGAATAATAGATGCAGTTCTCGCTGTCGGTTATGACGGGCAGTTCGTACCAGCCAGACTTGCCTTTGAGTATGGTCCCCTGGTGCTGTTCTATCTTTGCGACCTCGGCGGCCTTGCCGCATGAGAGTACGATGTATCCTGAGCGGCTCATGCCCGTATTCTCGCTTACGCTGAAGACTATCTCGCTTGTCGATTCGTCGAATGCCGCAGCCGTTACGACCGTACCGTCGGGCATGGCCTTGACTTCGTTGTTGCCGCGGTCGGTCAACGTTATGGCGAAACGCCCCTCTGAAATGCCTTCCGAAGGGACTTCTCCGATAGTCCCGATGCTCATGGTCGTGTTGTGCAACTCCTCGTCGTTTCCCTTTGCGCAGCACACGAGAACCGTCATTATGGACAGTGCTACCGCTGCCGTTTTGATCAATTTGCCCATATTCAAAATCTCCTATAAAAGCAAATATAGGAAATCAAATTGATTTTTCCAAAAATGGCAAGGGCGGCGATACCTGCGCGGTCGCCGCCCTCAACGATTGATAATCTTCTATTTGCGAACTTTTATGATGAGTTTGCGCACATGCCCCTCGCCGAGCATCGGGGCATGTGCGTCCTCGGGCATCAGTATCGTGAATTCACCTTCGCGTACCGTGTAGAAGGTTTGCGGCGTATCGTTGTAGAAGCGTATGTCCTTCTCTGCGTCGAATTCACCGCGCGGATCCTCAAGCAGGCGGCGTTCGCTCCAGCCGAACTCCTCGGCCCCGCCTGCGACTATCTGTATGTCGATATATTTGTCGTGCACCTCGAGTGCGGCGGCGCTGCGCGGACGCAGGTCGAGTTCCGATACGTTGACGAATATGTCGTCGCCGTCTATCGCGTGGCGACCGGTGGCGAGTGATGCGATGTCGGTGGCCTCAAGCCACTCGAATGCCTTTTTGAAACGCGGACAGAGCGGGTAGTACAGCTCCTTGTTCCGCAATGAATCCAGAATCATATCTTATCTTGATGTTTAGTAGTGTCGTCAGAGTTCAAGGCTCTCCGGTTCGAGGTATTCGATGGTCGGATAGGGCGCAAGGTTGGCCGAGCGTACCACGCATTTGCCGTCGGAACTCGTGAAGAACTTGTATCCATTCTCCTGTTTGTTGAATATGTATCCGTCCTGGCGCATGGCGTCGACAAACTCGTCGCTGTCGAGATATGTGCCGTCCGTCACGATCGACATGACCTTGTAGAGACCCGTGCCTGTGGTTTCGTCAACCCAGAAACCGAACCGGTCGAAGATCGTGCCCTGTTCTGCCGGCAACGATACGTAAAGCCCTTTCTCGCCCGCATTGTAAAGCGTGCGGCCCTCGGCAGCCTCGCCGGCGGCAATCTGCTGTGCCGTGGCGCCGAAAGTGTGGAACGGGTGAATGAGCTTCGATTCGAGTTCCGGCAGTTCCGGCAGTTCGTCGGTGGGGGTGAAAAGCACGTACGACACTCCGTCGCTTGTACGGCGCATTATCTGTGCCCTGACGGCGGCCTTGGCGTTGTCCAGCGTCACCATATCCTTGTCGGCCGATGTCCGGGTGTAGCCCATGCCCGCAAGGGCATCTATGAGATTGCTGTTCCATACGGTACGCTCGGAAGCACCGACCATGCGGACGGATTTCAACTGGCGTCCAGATTCGAAAACGTATTCGCGGGTCGGGAAATCGGTGCATTCGATGCTTGCGAAAACCATCGTGTTGGAACTCGAGTTGTCCATGTCGTAGTTGGCCTTCTCGGCCTCGAAATCTATAACTCCGGATTTGGTGTCGGTGTCATAGAATCCGAGGTATGGCATCTCGACGGATACGGCCTCGTCGAAGAGACCGATGTTCTCGTCGGAATCCGCTTCGTTCTTGTTGCAGCCGATAGCCAGCGCGGCTATGCACAGGGCTGTCAATATGCGGTATCTCATGGCTTTGCGTTATCTTAACGTGAATGTCAATTCGGCATATTCGGCTTCACCGAGCATGACAGCCCTTACGCCCATCAAGGTCGTCGGGTTGCTGACCTCGAAGTAGAAGTATCCGTCCTTGGGCTCGACCTGTGTGATCGTAGGCCACATGATGTCGAGGTTCGGGTTGAGGATAAACTCCTTGTCTTTCAGCACGAGGAATGTCTCGCGGTCCAGATAGAGGCATACCTGCTCTACCTTCTCCTCGGCGTTGAAACGGTATGCGCGCCAATAGGGTTTGCCGTATTCAGGCTGGTCGTTTACCTTGAAATAATATGTCGTGTATCCGTCGACAACAGATGTCTTTTCGGGATCGTATTCGAGTCCGTTTTCACGCTCTTTGGCGACAATGTCGTTGAGGGTGGAGCCGAAATCGCTCGACGTGGGGGTTGACAGTATGCCGATGTTTTCGGGCGACTGGTTCTCGTCATCGGGACGGTCGGTCGGAGCGGGCGTAGGTATGAACGTGCCGTCGGGACCTTCGGACGGATTGTAGTTTTCGTCGTCGGTGACAACAATTTCGCTCTCGGCGCCGATGAGCGTGTTGATGTAGTCGGTCTCCTCGCCAGTATCAGCAACGATTACCGTGAGTGCACTATTGCCGGTGACGATCTTGTATGAAGCATCGGCCGCAAAAGCTCCGTTCTTGAAGTTGATGCGTGTCAGGAACGGCATGTTCTCCATGTTGACGATGGCGATGGCCGGGTTTTGGGCGAAACTTACCTCCGTGAGGGTCGAACCCTGGGCCTCAAAGGTCTTGAGTTTGGCGTTGGCCGAAAGGTCTATGCGCTTGAAGTAGGGCTCCATCGAGAGGTTGAGCTCGTCGTTGCCTCCGATCTTGAGGGTCGTGAGTTCGGTCAATGTCGTAACGTCGAGTTGCAGCAGCTTGTTGTTGCTGAAATCGATCTCGGTGATCTTCGGGGCGTTGTAAATCGTCACGTCAACCAACCCGCAGTTCGCGGCGATGATGCGCTCGAGAACCGGGCAGTTAGGGGCCGTGATGTTGTAGAGGTTGGCGTTGTCCGAAACGACCAGCTCGCGCAGGTTGTTCATGTCGGTTGTAGTGACCGTCTCGAGCAGGTTGGCCGTGAGGCTTACGGTCTCGAGCGACGCACAACTCCTGATGTCGATCGATGCGAACTTGTTGTTGTCGGCCTTGAAACTCTTCAGGACGCTGTTGTTTGAAAGATCGATCTTCGAGAACGAGTTGTCCGAGATGTTCAGCTCCTCAAGAAGCGTCAGTGCCGATAAATCGGCCTTGGAGAGGCTGTTGTCCGAAACGTCGAGTTTGGTGAGGCCGGCAAGAGCCTGTACGGGAGTGATGTCCGATATGTAGTGGCCGCTCAGTACGAGTGTCTTCAGATTTACGAACTTCTCGAGACCGGTGATGTCGCTGATCTTGGCTTCGGACCCTTCGGCCGCCAGGTTGAGGTCTGTGATGGCTGCAGCCTCCTCTTCGCTGATTTTGCCGTCATTGTCGGTGTCGACACCGTTTTGCAGCAGAAGTGTGGTCAGGTTTGCGTCGGTTATTTCTACGGACGGTTTCGGAGGTTCATTGGTCGGGCTCTCCGAACAAGCAACGATATTGCTGCACATGAATGCGACGGCAGCAATGAGTAGGGTTTGTTTTTTCATACCAAGATTTTGTTATGTTTGGGAATATATGTTTACAAAGTTATTCAAATATGGGTAAAAAAACAAAAAAAAGTCGCCCCGCAGACTTGTCTGGAGACGATTTTATGGAGAACGGTCCGGCATCGTGAAACATGCCGGACCGTTATGAATGTGTATGTGCTTATATATTAATTTATTGCTGGCGCTCGTCGAGTTTCAGCCGTACGAATACCGGATAGTGGTCCGATGCGGCGATGCGCGGAACCTCATATGACAGTGTTTCGAACTCGTCCGATACAAGTATGTAGTCTATGCGCAGCATGTTGAAGAATCCGCGGAACGTATGCGCATATCCGTGCCCCTGTTCGCTGAACGTGTCGGTCAGACCGCGCGATGCGGTGCGGTAGGCGTACGACATGGGGACGTCGTTGAAATCGCCGCATAGTATAACCGGGTAGGGGCTTTCGGCAATGTGAGCATGCAGGGCCTCGACCTGGCGCGCTCGCATCAGACTGTTGTCGTACAGGCGTCGTGCGATGCTGTGCATCTTATTCTCGCGCGTGGAGTCGGATATGAACCTGTGGTTTATGATGTACTCCTTGTCGTCGGCCGTGATCGACGTGGTCTGCAGGTGGACGTTGAATACCCTGACCGTATCGCTGCCTATGCGCATGTCAGCCCATATTCCGGAGCCAGTTCCGCACATGCCGTCGAGAGAGTCGCATCTTATGATGCGGAATTTCGAGTAACAGCGTACGAACTGGCCGTCGACCTTGTCCGTCCGGGTCGCATTGTATCCGCGAAGCAGCGAATCGACCATGTCGGCGCTTTCGATGTCCGAATGCGACTCCTGGAAACAGATGATGTCGGGCTTGCAGTCGGCTATGAACTTGCGGATCGAGTCGGCCGTAAGCTGCCATTTGTCGTTGCGCATCTGCCGTATATTGTATGAGAGTACCTTGATATGGTCGCGGTCGTATTGCGGCTCCTCGTATTCGCGTGTGATGTCTATTTTGTAATATAGCGATACCCTGAAGAGCCCGATGAAGACGAAAAACATCATGAATGCCGCCATGCGCCACTTCCATCTGACGATCCAGTAGAGCAGCGATACCATGGCCAGGACGTAGATTATTGGCGAAACGAGCCCCAGCAGCGAAAAATACCACAACTTCTCGGGCGGGACGAACCCTCCGATGAAGATCATGAACATGCAGAATGCCGTGACGACCGAAACGACCGCCATGACTGCATTGAGCAATATGCCCCAAAGCGAGTTGCGCTTGCGTTTGTCGGATTTGCGTTTGCCGTCGAGGCGGCTGCTGTAGTATTCGCTCATTGTTCCGTCAGTATCTTATCGCGCCCTTGCGTTTCCAGTATAGCAGCAGCAGGTAACCCCACAGCATGCCGCCGACATGTGCGAAGTGGGCTATGCCTGCGGCCCGGCCCGTAGCTCCGTAGAAGAGTTCGAGGGCGGCGTATCCTATGACGAACCATTTGGCCTTGACGGGCACCGGTATCGGGAACATGATAAGCACTTCGTTGGGGTGCATGACTCCGAATGCGAGCAGTACGCCCATCACGGCGCCCGACGCTCCGATGAGTACTATGCCCAGATCGCCCGTAAGCCATGCCACCAGCATCTGTATCAGCGCCGCGCCGACGCCGCATACCAGGTAGTATATGATAAAGCGTCTGGAGCCGAGCTCGTATTCGAGTGTGCGCCCGAACATCCATAGCGCGAACATGTTGAAGAACAGGTGGCCGAAGCCGCCGTGCAGGAACATGTAGGTGATGTACTGGTAGGAGTGGAACAGCGGGCTGCCGAACCAGTAGAGCGCAAAGAATCTGTCGGCTATGATTGCCGCTTGCGGCAACAGCCACGTTGCCAAAAATATGAGAGTGTTGGCTATGATCAGGTTCTTTACGACCGGGGGTGTTCTGAAATACGGATTCATCGTTTTGTCTGTTTATCCCAGTTTCGAGCGGAGCTCGTCGGGGGTTATTTCGGCCATTATTGGCTTGCCGGAGGGTGAAAAACATATGTTGTCGCTCATGGCGAGCTGGTCGAGGAGCTGGGCGACGTCATTGTCGCTCAGGTTCCGGCCGAACGTGCGCGAGGCATTGCGGGCCATGGTACAGGCCAGCCTTTCGCGCCGCATCTCGACGGCCGGGGCAGGTGTGTCGAATGCCTGGAGCAGTTCGAATATCAACTCGTCCGTCCCGTCCGAGGCCGTTTCCGCGGGAATACACTTCACTACGATCGTGCCGTCGCCCTCGAAGTCGATGTCGAATCCGAGCGAGGCGAACTCTGGGGCATTCTCCTCAAGAAGCGCATATTCGTCGTTCGACAGCATGAGCCGCTCGGGAAAGAGCAGTTGCTGGCTTACGGACGAACTGTTGCCCATGAGCATCAGGTAGCTTTCGTAAAGGATACGTTCGCGCGCGCGTCGCAGGTCGACGATTACGAAGCGCCCGCCGTATATGGCTCCGGCGTATCCGTTGCCTATATACATCGATGACGTAAAGCTCTGCTTGTCCTCCGTCTGCGGAAGTTGGAGCGTATCGGCCGCTGCCGGTTCCTCCGCCGATGCGATGAACTCGAACTCGTTGTCGGGAGTGTCATGTCGTGCGGCAATGAAATCCATCTCTTCGTGCCGTGTCGGAATGAAGTCCATGTCGTTGTCGTCGTACGTATATGCGCGTCCCTTTGCGGCTGGTGCCGGTGTCGGCTCGGCGTACCGTTCATGTGCCGGTGACGGCCGGCGGCCGGTGTCGCCGCTGTCCTGGACGTACCCCTCGCGGAAAGGGTTGTAGTCGTCGTCGCTCGTCGAGCGCGGTTCGGTATAGATTACGCCTTTCTGCGATATGGGTATCTCGATGGCGGCCTCGTCGTCGAAGTCGAGCAGGGGCACGGCCCCGGTCTTAGCAAGGGTCTCGCGCACCGATGCCAGCAGTATCTGCCAGATGTTCTCCAGGTCGGCGAACTTGACCTCGGTCTTCTGCGGGTGGACGTTGACGTCGACACGCTCGGGGTTCACCTTCATGAAGATGAAGAACGACGGGAAACTCCCTTCGGGAATCAGTTTCTCGTAGGCCTTGAGTATGGCCTTGTTCAGGTATTGTGACTTGAAGAATCGCCCGTTGACGAAGAGGAACTGCTCGTTGTTGCGTTTCTTGGCTACGGACGGCTGCCCGATGTAACCCTTGATGTCGACGATCGACGTTTCGGTCTCCACTTCGAGCAGGTTCTGTTTTATGTGTTTGCCTATGACGTCAATGATGCGTCCTGCGAGCGTCGTGCGCGGCAGCCTGTAGATCGGGGCGTCGTTGGCGTAGAGTTCGAACGCAACGTCCGGGTTGCACAGCGCCACACGCTGGAACTCGGACTTGATCTGCGATGCAAGCCTTGTCGAGTCACCGACGAACTTGCGCCGTGCCGGAACGTTGTAGAAGAGGTTGCGCACCATGAACTGCGATCCGACCGGCGCCATGACCGGTTTCTGCGAAATGAACTCGCCTCCGTTGACGATGGTTTCGGTGCCGGTCTCGTCTTCGGGCTGGCGCGTCCGCAGTTCGACCTGCGCAACGGCGGCTATCGAGGCCAGCGCCTCGCCGCGGAACCCGAACGTGCGCAGTTTGTAGATGTCGTCGACAGTCGATATCTTGCTTGTGGCGTGTCGGTCGAAGGCCATGCGTGCGTCGACAGGCGACATGCCGCAACCGTCGTCGACGATCTGGATAAGCTCCTTGCCGCCGTCGCGATAGTTGACCTTGATGCAATGCGCCCCCGCGTCGATCGAATTCTCCATCATCTCCTTGACTACCGATGACGGTGAATTGACGACCTCGCCCGCCGCTATCTGGTTGGCGACGATTTCGGGAAGCAGTTTTATCTTGTCTGACATCTGTTACTCTTCGTAATCGTTCGGAACGATCGTTATGGGTGCATAGGGGTCGAACTCCTCCTGTACGGGTTCCGCCTGACGTACGGCTGCCTTGTCGCCTGCCGTCGCAAAGGCATTCACGATGCGCGGGTAGAGAATGTACCCGACGATCAGTATGATTGCCAGTACGGCGAAGATTAT
>DXGW01000030.1 GCA_019113665.1 Candidatus Alistipes excrementipullorum | reverse complement strand
CTACATGGTATATTTCGCCTCGGCGCTGCTGATAGGATACGGATTCGGCACGATGTTCCCGGCATTCAACACCCTGTTCATCAACCTCGCGCCAAATTCGCGCCGTGCCACGGCCAATGCCACATATCTGACGGGCTGGGACGTGGGCATAGGCTGCGGAATGTTGCTCGGCGGCATGTTGTCCGAGATACACTTCTTCATGTGTTATGCCGTCGGCGCCGTGCTGGCCGTAATATCGCTCGTGCTCTTCGTCAGCTACGTGACACCACATTTCGAAGCCCACAAGCTGAGATGACGCATACGGGCATCACCTCCATTTCTTGGTCCTGAAAAAGAGATAGACGATAACGCCTATCACGATCATCACACCCCATGCTGTGGCATAACCGTACTTCCATTCGAGTTCGGGCATGTTGCGGAAATTCATGCCCCACACCCCGACAAGGAATGTCAGCGGAATGAATATGGTAGACACAACGGTCAGCCGTTTCATTATGTCGTTCATGCGCAGGTCGTTGTTCGAGACATACAGGTCCATGAGCGAGGCAAGGGTTTCACGGCAGCTGTCGATCGACTGGGCCACATACAGCAGATGGTCGTTCACATCGTTAAGGAATGGTCTCGTTCCCTTGCGTATCAACCGTGAATCGGAACGCAGCAGTCGCGAGAACTGCTCCTTGAGCGGCATGACCGTCCGTTTCAGATCCATGTACCGGCGGCGCAGCGAGAGTATCTGCGCACCTATGTCACGCGCGTCGACCGCAGCTATCAACTCCGAAGCCAGATCGTCCATGTCATCGTCAATGGAGGAAGCCAGCGATGCATAATCGGCTACCAGGCCGTTTATCATGACCGAAAGCAGATAATCCGTCGGCCGCGTACGAATCTTCAGTACATTGTCGGTTATCGCCTTTTGCACGCCGTCGAAAAGCGCCGTTTCGGTCTCGGAAAAGCTCAGGACGAAATTTTCGCCCTGTACGAGACTGATATGCGCCATCTCCCCGTGGCACGAATACTTCGCAACCACGAAATTGTAACGCTCATACTCCTCGACCTTGCTCGGGTGGTCGACATTGAGTATATCCTGAACCACAAGGAAATCAATGCCGAAAGCAGCGCACAGCGCACGTATGCGTTCTGTATCCTTCAGGCCATGCACACGCACCCAGCTGACCGATGCCGGGTCGAGCGACAAGGCCGAAGCATCGATCTCGGCGTTGTCCGATACGGTCATACCCGCACTGTTGTAACTTACCAGATGCACGTGCGTTGCGGTACGCTCATCTCCATTGTACGTCAGCTTTTCGCTCAAAAAATTGTTCTTCATGGCTGCTCTTATCTAAAATTCGACGGTAACGCCCAAAGTCGGCACGAGCGTTCCGCTGCTCTGGGCTATGTATTTCATCACGTAGCGCTGTTCGCTTTCGGGTGCGGTCGGGTTCTCCACCACTCCGGTGCTCATAAGCGCGTCCTGCTGTCTCAGTTTGCTGAAGGTTATGTTCTGCAGGTCGACGTAAAGGCCCAGCATCCAGCGCCGGAAATAGAACACCTTGTCGACACGCAGGTCGAGTTGTGCAAAAGCCTTCAGGCGACGGGTATTGTAGAGCGAATAGTCGTAACAGGGCCGCCCTGTTGCGTCCCATGCCTCCTTGAGCGATGACTTCTCGACATCGTACGGCGTATAGGGAGCTCCCCCGATGGCGCTAACCTTCAATCCCACGCTCCAGGCATGCGGGAAATCATAGGTTCCGCTGACATTGACGACGAAGCGGTTGTCCCACGCCGAAGCTATGTATTTCGAATGGCGGTCACTGCGATATTCACTGTTGTAGAGAGTGGCCGAGCCGACAATGTTCACCCTGTCGGGCAACAGCCAACGCACCATCAACTCGACGCCGTATGCACGTCCGTCGGCCGATGAGACCAGCAGTTCGTCACCCACGGTGCCGTAATCGTTCCCCTTGCATGTCAACGGGATACCGTCAGCCACAGAGAGCGGTATGTCTGTGTAGTACTTGTAGAAACCTTCGAGCGAAACGATCAGCCGGTCGCGCAGACGCCAGTTCACACCCGCAGCAGTCGAGACTACGCGCATGTAATCGAGCGACTTGTTGACGAATGCACCCTCCTCCTTGAATCCGAGGGCCGTCAGCGGCGGCAACTGGTAATACATGCCTGCATTGGCCCCGATGGACCAGCTGTCGCTCAGGGCATACGACACCGAAGCACGGGGCGATGTCTGACGCCAGAAGCGGCTCATGCGGTCGGAATAGCTGCTGCCGTCGGCACGCACGCCGAGCGACGAGGTGAAACGGCCGTTGTCAGACTTGTAGTCGGCGGCGAAAAAGAGTCCCCAGCCGACAAACCCCAGAGATGAACGATAATCGATACGCTCGCTCTGGACCTGATAACGACGCTGGAACGTATTGTTCACGTAATGGCGATAGGTAAACTCCACACCCTCGCGCAATGTCCATCGTCCGAGATATGTACGGTTGTCGGCACGCAGGGCCGCCTTGCCGTCGACCGCCCGCAGGCGCAGTATCAGGTTCTCGGCCGACGAGGCGTCATTGTTGCGATATTTGATGTTGCGGTTGTTGAGATAGCTGTAACTCAACGACACGGACTGTACCCCGCGCGAGGAGAAGTGGCGGTAGATTGCCCCGAGCGTAAACGTCTCCTGCTTCAACTGCGGCAGGTAGCTTAGCATGTACTCGGCCGACTCGCCCTTGATCGAGGTGTTGAGTTTCATGTTGTCGATTCCGGTCAGCCCGAGAAAGTTCAACTCGTCGCGCTCCGTCAGGCGTATCCGGAATTTCACCTGTCCGTCTATATAGTTCGGCAGGAAAGGCAGCCCGAGGAGTTTGAACAGCAGCTGGAGATAGGACTGCCGCAGCGAAAAGAGATATGTGGTCTTCTTGCCGATATGCCCGCTGCCGCTGATTCCCGCATCGGAGGCTCCGAGCGTAGCCTTGAATGTCTGCTTCTCGGCATTGCCGTCGCGCAACGCAAAATCGAGCACAGAACTCAACGCCCCGGCACGGTCGGCGGGAAATGCACCCGTATAGAAATTGATCTCGCGCACGAGATCGGAATTTACAATACTGACAGGACCTCCCGAAGCACCCTGCGTAGCAAAATGGTTGATGTTAGGTATTTCGATGCCGTCCATGAAAAAGACATTCTCCGAAGGTCCGCCGCCACGCACGATAAGGTCATTGCGGTATCCCACAGGCGAGAAGGCCACACCGGGATACGACCTCACTATGCGGGAGACATCGCGGTTGGAGCCGGGGCTCTTCTCAATGTCGCGCAACCCGATTACCTGCATGCTGACCGGGCTTTCGGTCGTACGCCGGAAAGGCATTGGCCGTACGGTAACGGCATCGAGCTGCGAAGGGTCCTCGTCGATCTCGATCTCGATGAACGGCGTAGCCGCCGACACCATATACTCGGGAGTGACCGCTGAAATGTAGCCCAGCGACGATACCGAAAGGCGGCATATACCCGGTTCGACTCCCGAGATCGTAAATACACCCAGTGAATCGGCTGCGGCACCCTTCTCTTCACGGCCGTCGATTACCACGGCCGCATAAGGTACGCTCTGACGGGTCAGACGGTTTATGACACGCCCGCGCACCGGATATCCTTCGGCCAACGCCGCCAGCGGGGACAATATCAGTACAAGCATAACGGCTATTGCCGTACGGCAATTAATACCTGACATAATACAAAAGAGTTTCCGGTCACAAAAGTAATCAATTTGCAACTACAAATATCGTCCCACATGCTTACAATTTACGACATTCACAGATTCCTTAAAACAATGGGGCGCATCTGTCAAAGATACGTTCCAATGTTTGCTCGACGATCACTTTCGGTCGCAACAAACACGGTTGCGCAGTTCTCCGCTGCGGGCAAAAACCTCGACATTGTCGAGCGTCGTACGTGCAATATTGTCCAAAGCCTCACGCGTGAAGAATCCCTGATGCGAGGTGATGATGACATTGTTGAACGAAAGCAGGCGCGCCAGCATGTCGTCGTCCATGACGCGGTCGGAGGTATCCTCGTAGAAATAGGCAGCCTCCTCTTCATAGACATCGAGACCCGCAGCCCCCACCGTCTTGTTCTTGAGCCCTTCGATAAGGGCTTCGCTCCGTATGAGCTGACCACGGCCCGTATTGATGATTATCACGCCGCGCTTCATCTTCGAGATGGCGTCTTCGTCGATCATGTAACGTGTGGCATCGGTCAGCGGGCAGTGCAGCGAGATGATATCCGAATTACGGTAGAGTTCATCGAGTGTCACGTAACGGATACCGGCCGCACGGGCATACTCCTCATCGGGATAGAGGTCGTAGGCGAGTATCTCCATGCCGAAACCGCGAAGTATGCCTATCAGTGCACGTGCTATCTTGCCGGTGCCGACAATGCCTGCCGTCTTGCCGTACATGTCGAAGCCGAGAAGCCCGTGCAGGGCGAAGTTGCCGTCACGCGTACGCCAGTATGCACGGTGCACCTTGCGGTTTAGAGCCAGCATCAGAGCCACGGCATGCTCCGCAACGGCATGCGGCGAATATGCCGGCACTCGCACTACAGGTATGCCGCAACGCTCGGCCGCCTGCAGGTCGACGTTATTGAAACCGGCACAGCGCAAGGCTATAAGTTTTACGCCATGAGCCGCCAGTCCTTCTATCGTCTCGGCATCGACCGTGTCGTTCACGAAGACGCACACGGCGTCGGCCCCCTCGGCCAATGCCACGTTGCGGGCATTGAGATGGCTGGTATGGTAATCTATTGTCAGGTTGTCGTATGTATTGTTGCGATCGAACGACTCCCTGTCATAAGGTTGTGTCCCGAAGCAGATGATTCTGAATTTTCTCTCCATATCCGAACTTGTTTAATTGTCAATTTGTCAGCCGGCCGCACTCGGTGCGGTCCAAAAGTACTATTGCAAATATCGTTCTTTTCCGCCACATTTTCGCAGCAAAGACGTAACAAACCGCCATCGTCACAACTCACGCAATCGTGCGCAACCTCCCGGTTCAAAAAAACGGCCTTCCATAAAGGAAGGCCGTTTCGACATACGGGTTTCAGATTACCACTCTATCTTCGACACATAGACATTGCCGAAATTGTCGGTTACGTGCACCTCTCCCGAACGGACGTTCTCCGAAGGCACCACCTTGAACATGTTGGCACTCTTGACCGGCTTGCAGTACTTGCGTGTGGTCTTGTTGGTGACGGTGGCGTAAAGGGCCTCATAGTCGGGATCGAGCATCTCGACCTGCTGCATGTCGGCAACCTTGACACCGTTCTCCCACCACTCGGCCTTGCTCCAGCCGTCGCCGTAGTTCCATAAATTCGCCACAACGCACAATCCGTCCGTACGCAGCGGCGGATATACGCGCATCTGGTAATCGCGGTCACGTCCCACCGACTTGTAATACCATGTCATGGTATCACCGTCGACCGATGCGACCATATAACCCTGCGGCGTACCGTCATGGTTGAGATATTTGTTCAGACGGAGGGCACCGGTCGAGCGCGAAACAGTAATGCACGAGATGTTGTCCTTGCCCAACTCCTTGCCGTTGTAGTCATAGTAGTAGTTCTCGTGATTGTGGCCGGCCCACGAGTAGACTTTGGCGTAAGGTGACAACAGGGCCAGGTAACGGTCGTAGTTGAGATTACGCGTCGAGTGGCTGACGCGCTTCTTGAAGAGCTGCGAATGGGCGCACACGACGATGGTCGTGCTCTTCGGCACGAACTTCAGGTCGTTCTCAAGCCATTTCAGAGCCTTCTCCTCAAGGCCCGAACGATACTTCCCGGACGCAGTCGCACGGTTGTAAACAATGTCGTTCAGTACGATGAAGTGTATCCGGCCGATATTGAACGAATAGTTCGTGGGGCCGAGATAAGTCTCGAAATACATGGTTCCGAGAGTGGAATCGAACAGCGTGGTCTGGTCATAGTCGTGATTGCCCATTACGTTGAACGTTGGGCACTTGAGGTTCGACGTTATGTCGATATAGTCGTCATAGGCCACCATGTAGTTGTAGACCAGGTCGCCGAGGTTTATGGCATAGCATTCGCCCTCGGTCGCGCTGCGCACGGCCTCGGCATCGGGAATAACAGAATCACGGTAGGTCTCGGCCGAGTTGTCATATCCGTACGGGCGCATCTGCGGGTCGGCAACCATCAGCAACGTATATTTGTCCGAACGTTCGGCACGCGGCTGCAGTTTGAAATTGGCCATCACGGCCTTCTCGTAACGGGCAATGCGGCGGTAATAATAAGGTACGCCGTTCACCGACGGGATCTCATAATCGGCCGGCAGCGATATGTAGACGAACTTTGCTTCGGCCATATCGCTCTTCATCGAGTAGTAGCCGTACCCGTCGGTAGCCACACACTGCTCGCCGTCGCTGACAACCACACCGGCAACAGGCTCGCCCTTTACCGTAGTCACACGGCCGAAGATGGTCGAACCGTCCGACATCGGCTCCGATGATTCGGCCCAGTCGTTGAGGTACTCGCCTCCGGTCTGCATGTCGACGCAGGCTCCGCTGATATTGCCGCGGCGTCCGCCGGCGGCCACGACCTCACCGTAATTCTCGCAGTCGCGCATGATGACGACAGCCTGATCCGAGCCGGACATCCAGCCGGCAACGCCTCCGGTATGTATTGCATTGTCATTGTTTTCGAGTTTGTTGCCGCCGGGGCCGCTCGTAACCTTGCCGTAGTTGGCGCAGTTGCGGACATAGGTTCCGGCCGTAGCATCGCGCTTGACCGTCACGGCTCCCACGATACCTCCGACACTCGAACGGCGGTCGGGGCTGAAGCCCTCGTATATGATCTCGCCGTGATTGATGCAACCGCGTATGCGTGCCGGGCGGTTCACGCCTCCCGAAATACCGCCGAGTGCTCCGGCCGTATCGTTCGACACCTTGACCGTACCGTAATTCACACAGTCACCCACAACAACCGCAGCATGCGGCACGGCACATACTCCGCCCACGTTGGGAGCATGCGTACCTGAAGATGTTACCGATCCGAAATTGTCGCAGCACATAACGTCGCCCTTGGTCAATCCGGCCACGCCGCCGATACGAGCCTGCGGCACGACCTTCGGATTGCGGGGTTCTCCCTGAACGGTTACCACATCGACATTACCGCGGTTGACGCAGAATTTGACCGGAACACGAAAGCCGCAGCCTATGACACCACCGACATTGCATGCCGGGAAATCGCCGCTGTAGCTGATATTGCCGCTGTTTTCGCACCATGCGATAACAGGACACTGTTCGGTCTTCAGCGCACCGCTGCCGGCGATACCGCCGATATGGATCGATATCTCGCCGCCCTGGCCGGTCAATACGCCCTGCGACTCGATATTTCCGAAATTGCGGCAACGCAGAATCGCAAAACGGTTGGCTCCGACAAGGCCTCCCACCGACACGTTCTGCTCGGTGTAGTTGGACTTGTGTGATATGGAACCGTGGTTCTCGCAATTTTCGACCGTACCGCTGTTGACATCGGCGATGAAACCGACGGCATACTCCTCGGTCTTGTTTGCGGCCTTCATCGAGCATGAAGCATCGATGCGCAGGTTGCGCACGACTCCGCCGGCAAGGATCTCACCGAAGAGGCCCTTCTGTGCCTTCCAGTTAAGAATGGCATGGCCGCAGCCGTCGAACACCCCGCCGAACGACTCGATACCGCCGAACTTCTTGACCTTCGACATGTCGATATCGGCTTCGAGGCATACGGCGCCGTCGGCATTCTTCCACTGGTCTATACTCTGCCCGGCATTGCATGCCGCGGCAAACTCAAGCAACTCCTTCGACGTACCGATACCCTCCGCATAGAGAGCCAGCACGCACAACGAGAGCAGCAGACTTAACAATATTTTCTTCATATATGGCTGGTTTTAATTTTCTACCATGAAACCGTCGTCGAGTATTCGTTGCCGAAACGGTCGGTAACGGTAACTGTTCCGCTGTCGGACTCCTCGGCAGAATGGCACCGGAACAGATGAGGTACGGGATTGACCGGATTTCCGGTTTTCTCGTCAAACATCAAGAAATCGCTGCTTGCATTCAATGTCGGCACATTCGCCTTGTAGAAGTCGAATACCTCCTTGTAGGCTGCATCGTACTTCTTGCCGGCTTCGGTCACTTTGGTCATGACGGTCGTGCCGCCCTTAGACGAGGTGAACTTTACCTGTCCCCAATTGTCGTCATACATGAATACATTGGCATAGACATAGTTGTCGCCGTATGCTCCGCGCGGATAGGCACGTAGCTGGTACGACTCGTCCAGGCGCTTGCCGCCGACATGGCCCACACCCTCCTCGTTGAAGGTAATGTCGCGGTATTTGTATTCGGGAGTCTCGCCCGCGGCGCTTCCCGTCTGGTATGCAATCGGCTTGAACTTCCACTCCACGTCTTCACCGTCGATATCGAAGACCATGTAGCCGCGCGGCGTTCCGTCATCGCACAGCCATTCGTTTATCCACAGCGCACCGGTCACGCGCGACAGCGTGTGCACCTCCACATTGGGGAACTGCGCCGATTCGCCGTAAACGTAATTGAACGAATTGTGGACGTGTCCGGCCAGGGCATATACCTTCTTGTATTTCGACAACAGAAGAGCATAGTCCGCTCCGTGTTTCGTAGTCGACGACTGCGAACGGTCACTGCCCGATGCCAGCATGAACATCGGCGAATGCGCACACACGATCAGCGGCGTCGAGCGGTCAACATACTTCAGGTCGCTCTGCAGCCACTCCCATATGTCGTC
>DXGW01000029.1 GCA_019113665.1 Candidatus Alistipes excrementipullorum | reverse complement strand
AAGTTATTATTTATGGTACAAATGCAACAAGGGGGCGATATAACTATCCATTTGCTGCATTACATGAACCGTAACGACATTACTGCACTGATTATTGCATTGACCGATACAATATGTATCTTATTTTAAGTTCCTTCCATCACAAAAACACAAACAGAGGGGTGTACCCTTGTATAAGGCACACCCCTCTGTCAAAAAATTTCGAGATATCAGAACTCCACCGCCGGAGCCTGCACGCTGGCACCATCAGCTTCGAAATAGGGTTTCTGCTCGAAAGAGAACATCATTGCGACAAGATTTGCCGGGAACTTGCGCACAGACACGTTATATGCGTTCACCGCATTGTTGAACTGCGTACGCGCAACGGCTATGCGGTTCTCCGTTCCCTCCAACTGCGCCTGCAACTCGAGGAAATTCTGGTTGGCCTTCAGATCGGGATAGTTCTCGGCCACGGCAATCAGGCGTCCGAGAGCCGAACGCACCTCGCCCTGCGCCTGCTGGAACTCGTCGAGTTTCTCGGGAGTAAGCTCCTCGGCCGTGAAGTTTATGGAAGTAGCCTTGGCACGTGCCTCGACAACGGCTTCAAGCGTATTCTGCTCGTGGGCCGCATAGCCCTTGACCGTATTCACGAGATTGGGTATGAGGTCGGCACGACGCTGGTACTGGGTCTGGACATTACCCCATGCCGCATTGACGGCCTCCTCCTTCGATACCATGTTGTTGTAGGTAGAGCACGATGTCATCAACGAACACAACGCTACCGCTGCAATCAAAAAAAATCGTTTCATCTTAATAATATTTTTATCTGTTAAAAATTACACTACCAACGCGAGCCGGCACCTCCGCCGCCGAAGCTGCCACCGCCGAAGCCGCCGCCGATGCTGCCTCCGCCTCCGCCGAAACCACCGAGGCCGCCCCCGATAATCATACCGCCGCCACGGCCGCCAAAACCGCTGCCGTCATTGCGGCGGGTACGGTGCACGACCTTATGGCCGCATTTCGAGCACACATATGTCGTATACACGTAACTTGTCCCCAAAGAGTCCTTGACAAGGCTCACGTCGCTCTGGCGCAATGCGAAGGCCTTGCACGAAGGACAGCGTTTGCGTATCATCAGCGCCATGACGGCAAACAGCAATGGAAGGCCGAACATAAGGAACATGACCGCAAGGACAAAACCCCAACCGGTATCTTCCTCCGGAACATAGTCGTCGGTACCGCCAAGGTCGACTTCGCTGCCCTGCAGTACGGCAGCCATGGCATCGACACCGGCAACCATGCCCGCACCATAGTCACCGTTGCGGAACTCGGGCAGCATGTATTTCATCTGTATACGCTTGCAAATGGCATCGGGCAGCACCCCTTCGAGCCCGCGGCCGGTCACCACCCTTATCTCGCGGCGGTCGGCCACGAGAAGTATGCCGAGGCCGTTGTCCCGGTCGGAACGGCCCACGCCCCACTTGGAGAAGAGGTCGTATGCGAATGTGAACACGTCGTCACCCTTGATGTCGTCGACGGCCACAACGGCCACCTGCGCCACATTCCCGTGACGCAAGGCATAACATACCGAATCAATATGTGCGACGGCCGCCGCCGGTAGTATCCCGTCGGGATTCGATGTAAATCTGAAGCGATTGGTCGCCTGCACGTTCGGCACGTCGCCGACACCGTACACACCGGCCCGGCCGACCGCTACGGTCATCAGGGCCAACAGCAATATTATCAGTCGTTTCATAATCCACAGGCAAATATAAACTATTTTGTCAAAATATGATACTCCCACGGAGCCATATCCCGCTCGACATGGCCGTCAAGTTCGAAATCGCCGCCGTTGACGGCGTCGCGATATGTTCCGGCATATATGCCCGTATTGAAATCGGCATGTATGGCATAGGGCGAAACATTCATCATGCACACCACCCTGTCATCACCCGATTCGCGCACGAAAGTCATCAGGCAATCCTCGGCATTGTTGCGTATCTCCACAAAACTGCCGCAGGCATCGCCCGATGCCACGGCTGCATTCTCATGACGCAGGGCCGTCAGACGGCGGTACAGTTCGGTATGCGCGTCCTGACGGTAGCATGAATCGGGAATCGGGTCGCGGTCGAAGAAGGCAAAACTGTGGTCGTAGCCCACCTCCTGTCCCGTATATATCAACGGCAGGCTCTGAGGCAGCACGAACGTCAGGGCAGTCATTATCCCGAGGGCATCGCCCAACCGGGCGAATTCGCTGCCGTTCCACGAATTCTCGTCATGGTTCGATGTGAACATCATGCGGAACGCAGTGCGGCGGTAACGCGCCATGTCGGCATAGACATAATCGCGCAGTGCGGTGACACGCTTGCGTCTCTGCGCTATGTCGCATATGATATGGTGCATCTCCCAGGCATAGCTTGCATCGAACGCACCGTCGAAAAGGTTCAGGTCCTCGGCCTCGGCAAGCATGAAGATGTCCGGCTTTACGGCATGCAGGGCCGACGATGCCTCCCGCCAGAACTCTATGGGTACAAGCATGGCCATATCGCACCGGAACCCGTCGACGGCATGCTCCCTGACCCAGAAAAGCATCGCGTCGATCTGGCCGCGCCATACCTCACGGTTCGAATAGTCGAGCTTCGCCGTATCGCTCCAGTCGTACGGCACAACGGCTTCCCCGTGACCGTCGCGTTCGTACCAGTCGAACGGCTTCTCCGAAAGCCAACGGGCATCGCGCGAGGTATGGTTGGCAACCCAGTCAAGCAGCACCTTCATTCCGAGCCTGTGCGCCTCGGCAACGAAAGCGTCGAAATCGGCCATGTCACCGAACTCGGGGTTCACGGCACAATAGTCCCTTATGGAGTAATATGAGCCCAAAGAACCCTTGCGGTCTACTTCCCCTATAGGATATACCGGCATCAGCCACACGGCGTCAACACCCACGGAACGTAAAAAAGGCAGACGCTCCGCAGCTGCCCGCAATGTCCCCTGCGCCGTAATCTGGCGCACATTCATCTCGTAAAGCACACTGCGGTTCCAAAAATTATTATTTGTCATACCAAACTCCTTTCTTCCAAAATCCGTCAAATTTACACAATCTGCCCGAAATATAATCGCAAACGGGCTCTTTTATCTCTTTTAAGGCCCTCTTTTTTGATTTGTCGGGACAAAGTAATATCTTTGCGTGAATTTACTTTTGCTGCATAACAACGATCCGCAACAGAGATGAAAATATCCAAAGCCATCATAGGAATTCTCGCAGCAGTTGCATTGAGTTCATGCAACGTGCAGAAACGAATAGTATACATACAGGACGCGAAGGACAAAGATATCGTTACCATGGCCGAAAGCGGCCAGATACGCATCAAACCTCTCGACAAACTGAAGATAATCGTATCGTGCAAGGATCCGGAACTGGCCGCCCCGTTCAACATGACATCGACCTACAATTCGCTTGCCGCCGATTCGCGCCTGACCTCATCGGTCAACGGAGAGCAGTCGCTCCAGGCCCGGACCGTAAGCCCTGAAGGAACCCTCGACATGCCGATAATAGGTACCATCAAGTGCGAAGGCAAGACACGCAGCGAACTGGCCGCAGAGATTGCCGACAAGATACGTCAGGGAGGATATATCTCCGACCCGTCGGTAAACGTACAGTTCGCCGACATGAAGATTACCGTCATGGGCGAGGTAACACGCCCCGGACAATACGACATCGTACATGACGAAATAACGGTGCTCGACGCTCTGGCCCTGGCCGGGGACCTTACGATCTACGGAGTGCGTTCGGAAGTGGCCGTAATCCGCGAGGTCGACGGCAAAACCGTTGTAAGCTACATAGACCTGCGCTCCAAAGAGATGTTTGCGTCGCCCTGCTACTATCTGCAGC
>DXGW01000028.1 GCA_019113665.1 Candidatus Alistipes excrementipullorum | reverse complement strand
TCTCAACTACGACCGTGTGGCACCCGCAATACGCAAGGTTGTGGACGAGTGGGAGAACGGCAAACTCGAAGAGGTGAAGCAGATCGACGCCGTATACGCCTCATCGCCCAAAAAGCGCATGAAGAAACTGACCGAATATTCGGTAAATACGGCACAGTCGTTGTTCGACAAATGGGTCGAACTCGACCGCTATCTGCTCGTGAAGTTCATGGACGGCAACATCAAGAGCGAAGACGAGAACGGCTTCATCGACAACGGCAACGGCCGCGACATTCCCGACAAGATCGAACAGCCGGGTTACAGCGAGAAGTGGAAACGTGCCGTAGCCGCAGACAACGGCAAGGTATTGAGAGTTGTGAAGTAACACATGTTCAGGGTACTGTTCATCGCTGCATTCATGACGGCAGTATTTACTGCTGCCGACTGCACCGCATGCGGCCAGGGCGATGACCGTGCCCGGACAACAATCGAACGTTTCTATACGGAATACCTCGATGCGCTCGTACGCAACGATGACGTGGCGGTCGGGCGCGTCGAGGATAAATATCTGTCCCGGAGCCTCGCAAGGCGAATCCGGCGCATGTACGGCACCATGGAGCTCGACTACAACCCGTTTATGCAGGCGCAGGACTTTGACTCGCACTCGCTCGACGGCATGCGAATCGAGAAGACCGGCGCATCGGAGAACATATACAGGGTCTATCTGTGGGATTCATACAACAAACAATACAAGCAGGTCGACCTGATGATGAAACGGACACGGGACGGATATGTTGTAGACGGGTATTCCGACAGATAAACACAAGCATGATATGACGCATTGTAAAAACCTTAAAAACTGTAATATATGAAATACGACCTGATAGTTATCGGCAGCGGTCCAGGCGGATACGTAGCCGCCATACGCGCCGCTCAAGTGGGCAAAAGGGTAGCCATCGTCGAAAAGGCCGAAGCCGGAGGTGTATGTCTCAACTGGGGTTGCATACCGACCAAGGCGTTGCTCAAAAGCGCCCAGGTGTACAACTACTGCAAATCGGCATCGAACTACGGCATCGAGCTGTCGGGCGAGGCAAAGCCCGACATGGCCAAAATAGTATCCCGGTCGCGTGCCGTAGCCGAGATGATGAACAAGGGTGTGATGTTCCTGCTGAAGAAGAACGGCATCGAACTGATACACGGATTCGGACGCGTGGCAGGCAAAGGCAGGGTAGATGTCGACGGAACCGTATACGAGACCGACGCCATAATACTTGCCACGGGTGCCCGCCCGCGCGAAATGGCATTCATGCCGATCGACGGCAAACACGTGATATCGTCGCGCGAGGCATTGACCCTCACCGAACTGCCGGAAGACATGATAATAGTTGGTTCGGGGGCCATCGGCAGTGAGTTTGCATACTTCTATGCGTCACTGGGGGTAAAGGTCACGGTCGTCGAGTACATGCCGCAACTCATGCCGCTCGAGGACGAGGAGGTCTCCAAAGCCATGGAGCGCAGTTTCCGCAAGATGCGCATCAACGTGATGACCTCGACAACCGTAAAGAACGTCACCGTCGCAGACGGCCGCTGCAACGTGGAGGTCGAGGGCAAGAAGGGTAACGAGACGCTGACGGCCGCCATCGTGTTGTCGGCCGTAGGCATCAAGTCCAATATCGAAAACATGGGCCTTGAGGAAGCCGGCGTCAAGGTCGAGCGCGACAAGGTCGTGGTTAACGAGTTCTACCGCACGTCGGTCGAGGGCATCTATGCCATAGGCGACATCGTAGCCTCGCCGGCATTGGCCCACGTGGCATCGGCAGAGGCTATCTGCTGCGTGGAGAACATCTACGGACTTTCGCCAGAACCGATCGACTACACGACAATACCTTCATGCGTATTCACCTCGCCGGAGGTCGCTTCGGTCGGGCTGACAGAACAGGCGATGAAGGAGCGCACCGATGAGTATACCGTCGGACGCTATCCCTTCACGGCATCGGGCAAGGCTGCCGCCGCTGGCGACCGCGACGGTTTCGTGAAACTCATATTCGACAAGGAGGAGAAACTCGTGGGCGCGCACCTTGTAGGTGCCAACGTCACGGAGATGATAGCCGAACCGACACTCGCAAAGATGCTCGGCACAACGGCCCACCGCATTGCCCGCACGGTTCACGCCCACCCGAGCATGAACGAAGGCGTGATGGAGGCGTCGGAGGCTGCTCTCGGCGTAGCAATCAACATCTGACACGACCCACACATGAAAGAGACAGCCCCGATACGTCGATGTATCGGGGCTGTTTTCAGTTATTGCGGCATTACTTCAGCTTGTCGCGTAGAATAAAATAGTAGACTACCGTTCCTATCCAGCTGAATGCAAGCAAAAGAATGGCTATTACGATTTTCAAAGGCATCTGGGTCTGTTTCTTTGTTGAAAAGAGGTCGTAAATGCACCATACAGAGAGTGCCACACCGACCCAATAAACAATCTGCATCATAATGACAATCGGATATTTACAGGTTATACAAAATATGTTTCGTCTCACTTCGGAAGACCGAATCGGGATACACTACATCACTCAAAAACAGGCCCTGGGCCGGCGCCCCGCCGCTCGAACGCGACAAATCGCGTGCCGCGACGATCTGCTCGAACTGTCCGGCTGTATACCGGCCTCGCCCGACATCTACCAGGGTACCGACAATAGCCCGCACCATGTTGCGCAGGAAACGGTCGGCACAGATCCTGAAACACAGGATATCGCCGCTACGACTCCACTCCGCACGATATATATGGCATATATTGGTCTTGTTGTTCGAGTTGAGCTTGGCGAACGAGGTGAAATCGTCATACCGCATCAGGCATGATGCGGCACGGTTCATCTCGTCCATGTCGAGCGGTACATAATACTGCCAGCTGCCGTCGCGGGTAAACGGGTTCTTGCGCTGCTCGACATAGTAGCTGTATTCGCGCCGCACGGCATCGAAACGGGCATGCGCCCCGTCAGCGACGGGCGTAATCCCGAAGACGGCTATGTCGTCCGGCAGGACAAGGTTGAGCTTGTATGTCAGCCTCGCGCAGTCGTCGATTGGTGCAACGGCATCGAAATGTGCGACATAATACGATGCGTTCACGCCCGTATCGGTACGCCCGGCACCGACAATCTCAGTCGGCGTACGCAACAATGTCGACAAAGCCTTCTCGACAGATTGCTGCACCGAGGGGACGTCATTCTGACGCTGCCAGCCGTAATAGGCCGCACCCCTGTATCTTAATTCCATGAAGTAGCGCATGTGAACACGGGTCATTCAACACAAAAGTAATATTCTTTTTTTGAACCGCAAACTATTTTCATTTGTGGCACGAATTGCGTATCTTTGTCGAGTTTAACACCCTTACGGGAAATACCATGAAAGCAGCAATAATAGGATACGGCAAGATGGGCCATGAGATCGAGACCCTGCTCCGCGAACGCGGGCATGAGGTTGTCCTCATAGTCGATGCCGACAATACCGGCGACCTCGACGCCGAACACCTGCGCAATGTCGACGTTGCGCTTGAATTTACCTCGCCGGCCACGGCATACGGCAATATCTGCCGCTGCCTCGAGTGCGGCACCGCCGTAGTCAGCGGCACGACCGGCTGGACCGACAGACTGCCCGACGCCAGGGCCTTGTGTGACAAGACCGGCGGGGCGCTCTTCTACGCCTCGAACTATTCGCTCGGCGTAAACCTGCTGTTCCGTCTCAACCGCCGCCTGGCCGAGATGATGAACCCTCTGACACAATACGACGTACGCATCGAGGAGACCCACCACATACAGAAAAAGGACGCACCGAGCGGTACGGCCATAACCCTCGCCGATGAGATCATCGAACGCCTCGATCGCAAGGACGGTTGGGTGAACGAATCCCAGGCCCCCGAAGACAAGATAGCCATAACATCGTACCGTGAAGGCATGATCGCCGGCATACACACCGTCACGTACGAGTCGGAAGACGATATTCTCGAGTTGAAACATACTATAAAGAACCGTCGCACGTTAGCTTTGGGAGCAGTCGTAGCCGCAGAATTCCTGTGCGGCAAGAGCGGCTTCTACACGATGGACGACCTGTTGAACCAATAGCCCCCGACCGACACATGAACGGAATAAAATCGTTTTTCACGAACAAGTGGACCAAATTTACGCTTGCAAGCGTCGCTTACCTGTTGCTTTTCGTCGTATGGACCGGCAACCTGTGGCTGCTTATTGGCCTGCCGCTGATATATGACGCTTACATATCCAAGCTCTTCTACCGCTATGTATGGCACTACAACGACGACCTGCGCAAACGCAGCAAGATTTACAATTCGGTATACGAGTGGGTTAGCGCAATCATATTTGCCACGGTAGCCGCAACGCTCATACACCTGTTCGTCTTCCAGCTCTATGTCATACCGACATCGTCGATGGAGAAGAGCCTGCTCATAGGCGACTACCTCTACGTCAGCAAGGTGGCCTACGGCCCGCAGGTTCCCAACACGCCGCTGTCGTTCCCGTTCGTACACCATACGATGCCATTCTCGCAGACCAAAAAATCGTTCTCCGAGTGCATCAAATGGCCGTACCACCGTCTCAAGGGCCTCGGCCAGGTGGAACGCAACGATGTCGTGGTATTCAATTTCCCGGCCGGCGACACGGTATTGCTCGAAAACCAGGCCGTAACCTATTACGACGTACTTCGCGAATACCAGCGCGAGTTCGGCGAGGTCGAGGGGCGCCGCCGTCTCAATGAGGACTACACGGTCATATCGCGCCCCGTAGACAAACGCGAGAACTACGTAAAACGCTGCGTCGGCATTCCGAACGACACGATACGCATAATCGACACCGAACTTTACGTCAACGGCGAAAAGCAGATCGACCTGCCAGGCAAGCAGTACATCTATTTCGTACAGTCATCGTCGCCGATAACGCAGTACGCCATCGACAACCTCGGCATCACCGAATGGAGCGGCAGCGGATCATACTATTACATGACCATGACCGAAGAGGCCGCCGCAAAGGTGAAGGCCATGCCCAACGTCACAAGCGTTACGCGTTACAACGCGCAAAGTCCGCTTCCCGACATTTTCCCCAGTGCCGAAGGCTATGAATGGACGCAGGACAATTTCGGTCCGCTCTGGATACCGGCCAAAGGCTCCACGGTAACGCTTACAACAGAGAATCTGCCGCTATACCGACGCATAATCGAGGTTTATGAAGGCAATACGCTGGAGGTTGCCCCGGACGGCACCATATACATCAACGACGAACCGACGGACAAATATACCTTCAAGATGAACTATTACTGGATGATGGGCGACAACCGCCACAATTCGGCCGATTCGCGCTTCTGGGGATTCGTTCCGGAAGACCATATCGTCGGCAAGGCATCGTTCGTATGGTTCTCGCGCGACAAGGAGACCGGAAAGGGTATACGCTGGGATCGTCTGTTCAAAAAGATCAGATAGGGTATGGCTCATGATGCCGGCGACAGTTATCTGACCATTGCCTCAGCGTCGGAGGCCGTGTACAAGGAGAAAAGCAGCAAGTTTCTCGCTTATGCCTACCCTGTGAAAAGCGAGGAGGAGATACACGGCATACTCGATGAACTGCACAAGAGATACTACGACGCAACGCATCACTGCTATGCCTGGAGGCTCGGGCAACACGGCGAAAGCTATCGGGCCAATGACGACGGCGAACCGTCGGGAACGGCCGGACGCCCGATTCTCGGGCAACTGCTGTCGAACGAACTGACCGATTGCCTGATAGTGGTGGTACGTTATTTCGGCGGCACGAAACTGGGTGTTCCAGGGCTTATAGCCGCATACAAGGAATCGGCCGCCGCCGCAATCGAGGCTGCCGAGATAATCGAGAGAACAGTCGACCGGATCATCACGGTAAGATTCTCATATCTTGCCATGAACGACATGATGCGCATCATCAAGGAGATGAAGCCCGACATTCTGTCACAGGAGTTCGACAATTCATGTTCGATGACACTCTCGATACGCGAAAGCCTTGCCGGCGAACTGACCGGCAGGATCGAAAAGGTCGACAGTGCAATCATCGACTAATACGACAACAGAAAGTGAACAACGACAATTACATACACATCAAGGGGGCGCGTGTCCACAACCTCAAGAACATCAGCGTGGACATACCTCACAACTCGCTGGTCGTGATAACCGGGCTTTCGGGTTCGGGAAAATCGACGCTTGCCTTCGACACGATCTTCGCCGAGGGCCAGCGCCGCTATGTCGAGAGCCTCTCGGCCTATGCGAGGCAGTTCCTCGGCCGCATCAACAAACCCGATGTCGACATCATATCGGGAATCGCTCCGGCCATCGCCATCGAACAGAAAGTCAATACGCGCAACCCGCGTTCGACCGTCGGCACCTCGACCGAGATATACGACTACCTCAAGCTGCTGTTCGCACGTATTGGGCGCACCTATTCCCCGATTTCGGGACACGAGGTAAAGTGCTACGACGTCGACGACGTCGTGGACTACATCATGTCGCAGCCGACAGGCGCACGCATAGTCATAGCGGCACCGCTGCAGCTTGGCGAGGGCCAGGGCCTGATCGAGAAACTGACATTGCTCGTGGGCGACGGCATACAGCGCCTGCATGTCGACGGACGGACGATGCTCATCGAGGATTTCCTGCCGACAATCAATCTCGACACGCCGACCGACAACATATTCGTCGTGCTGAACCGCGTCAAGGTCGCGGACGATGACGATACGGCATCACGCATGCGCGATTCGGTTGCCCGGGCTTTCAGCTACGGCAACGGGGTCTGCAACATAATTACCGACAGCGGGAATACGGAGTTCTCATCGCGCTTCGAGGCTGACGGCATCGAGTTCGAGCGCCCTACGGAACACCTGTTCAGCTTCAACAACCCGTTGGGTGCATGTCCCCGCTGCGAAGGATACGGCAAGGTCATAGGCATAGACGAAGATCTGGTCGTTCCCGACAAGAGCCGCAGCATATACGACAATGCCATAGCCTGCTGGCGCGGAGACACGATGAAGTGGTGGCGCGACCAGCTGGTAGCCAATGCCGGCAAGTTCGGGTTCCCGATACATACGCCTTATCACGAGCTCACCGACGAGCAGAAACGCGTGCTGTGGCTCGGCAACGAATATTTCCACGGTTTGAACGAGTTTTTCGAATATATCGACGGCGAAAGGCACAAGATACAGTTCCGCGTGATGAAGGCCCGATACACGGGCAAAACCGTATGTCCCGAGTGCGGAGGCAGCCGCCTGCGCAAAGAGGCCCTATATGTCAGGGTAGGCGGCATGAACATAGCCGAACTCGTGAAGATGCCGGCCGATGCGCTGCTCGGATTCTTCAACGGCCTGCAACTCGACGAACACGACTCGAAGACGGCCGGGCGCATTCTCGTAGAGATACGCAACCGCCTGCAATACCTGTGCGACGTAGGCCTGGGATACCTCACGCTCGACCGGCTCTCGTCAACATTGTCAGGTGGCGAAAGCCAGCGCATAAACCTCTCGACGTCGCTCGGCAGCAACCTCACGGGCTCGCTGTACATTCTCGACGAACCGAGCATCGGCCTGCACCCGCGCGACACGGACCGGCTGATAAAGGTCCTCAAGCAACTGCGCGACCTCGGCAATACGATCATCGTGGTCGAGCATGAGGAGGAGATAATCCGTGCGGCCGACTACATAGTCGACATAGGCCCCGAAGCCGGCTGTAACGGCGGCGAGGTGGTTTTCAGCGGCACGCTGCCCGAACTTCTCAAGGCAAACGGCAGCCTCACGGCCGACTACCTGAACGGCAAACGCAGGATCGAGATACCGACCTCGGTGCGCGGCTGGAGCAACAGCATAACCATTCGCGGCGCCCGCGAAAACAACCTCAAGAACATCGATGTCAAGATCCCGTTGGGTGTGATGACATGCGTAACCGGCGTGAGCGGCAGCGGCAAGTCATCGCTCGTCAAGGGCATACTTTACCCGGCACTGCAGCGGTTGATACTCGATACCGGAAGCAAACCC
>DXGW01000027.1 GCA_019113665.1 Candidatus Alistipes excrementipullorum | reverse complement strand
TCGAACAAGAACCGCGACGCCTGGTTCATGTGCGTGGCCCCGCGGCTGGTGGCCGGCGCATGGGTCGGCGGCGAGGACCAGTCGGTACACCTAAGGGCCGGAGGCGAAGGCAGCGCCCTTGCCCTGCCCATAGTCGGCGAGTTCCTGACAAAGGTATATGCCGACCCGTCGCTCGGGATTAAGACGACTGACGAATTCGTACGCCCGCCGATGATGCCCGTATACGACTGTCCCGATGAAGGCGAGGCCAATACCGCCGGCGAAACGGACGAATATGACGAATTTTTCGAATAACGTGACAAACATACATTATTGAAGCCATGAAAATAGCAATTGTGGGAGCGAGCGGCGCTGTAGGCCAGGAGTTCCTGAAGATTCTCGAAGAGCACAATCTGCCGCTGGACGAACTCGTACTTTTCGGTTCGGAGCGCAGCGCAGGACGCAAATACACGTTCCGCGGAGAGGAGCTTACGGTCAAGCTGCTCCAGCACAACGACGACTTCCGCGACATCGACATCGCGCTGGTTTCGGCCGGGGCCGGAACTTCGCGCGAGTTCGCCGATACGATAACCAAGCACGGGACGCTGATGATCGACAACTCAAGTGCCTTCCGCATGGACGCAGACGTGCCGCTCGTCGTTCCCGAAGTAAACCCCGAGGACGCACTCAACGCCCCGCGCCGCATCATAGCCAACCCCAACTGTACAACCATACAGATGGTCGTTGCGCTGAATGCCATCGAGAAACTGTCGCACATACGCCGCGTACACGTCTCGACATACCAGTCGGCCAGCGGCGCGGGTGCCGCCGCCATGCAGGAGCTCGAAACGCAGTACGCAGAACTGACCGCAGGCAAGGAGCCCACGGTTGAGAAGTTCGCATTCCAGCTGGCATACAACGTCATTCCGCACATCGACGTCTTCACCGACAACGGTTACACCAAGGAGGAGATGAAGATGTACAACGAAACCCGCAAGATCATGCACTCGGACATCGAGGTTTCGGCCACATGCGTGCGCGTTCCGGTCATGCGCGCGCACTCCGAGAGCATCTGGCTCGAAACCGAACGCCCGGTTTCGGTCGAGGAGGCACGCAAGGCATTCTCCGAAGGCGAAGGCATAGTACTCATGGACGACCCGCAGAACAAGGTCTACCCCATGCCGCTCTTCATCGCAGGCAAGGAGCCGGTTTACGTGGGTCGCATACGCAAGGACCTGACTAACAGCAACGGACTGACGTTCTGGTGCGTTAGCGACCAGATCAAGAAGGGTGCGGCCCTCAATGCGGTACAGATCGCCGAGTGGCTCATAGCCAAATCAGCCATTTAGAACGGGTTTAGGGCCTGCACTACAATAATTATTTTTGCGAATCGTTAAATAATGTGTAAATTTGCAGGCTGTACCCTTGCGGGCTAAAGCCGGAAAACAGATCTGAAGATGAAAAAAGGTATCATAAGCATCGTGATTGCGGTCGTAGCGGCCGTTACGTCGGTTTCGTGCATGGGACCGGGCAAAATCATCAAGACCGGAGACCCGAAATTGATGTACAGCAAGGCTTTGGAGTATTACGGCAAGGAGAAGTGGTCGAAGGCATCGCTACTCTTCGAGGCCGTGCAGCACTACTACATGGGTACTACTGCACAGGACTCGATAAGCTTCTTCAATGCCCGTTGCAAGTTCAAGGACCGCGACTGGGACAGCGCCTCGACCCTGCTCGACGAATTCCGCCGACAGTTCGGAAACAGCGTCTTCATCGAGGACGCAGAAGGCATGTATGCCCTCTGCTTCTACTTCATGTCCCCGCAGCCGACTCGCGACCAGACCGTTACATCGCAAGCCATAATCGCCATAACCGAGTTCATGTCGCGTTACCCCGACTCTACACGCAACGACGACTTCCAGAAAATCATCGACGAACTGACACAGCGGCTTCACGACAAGGCATACATCAACGCATATACATATTATAAGATCGGCCGGCACAAATCGGCTATCGTGGCGTTCAAGAATGCCCTGAAACAGTACCCCGAATCATCGCACCGCGAGGAGATAATGTACTACATAGTCAAGTCGAGCTACGAGCTGGCACACAACTCGATCGAGTCCAAACAGACGGACCGCTACCTCTCGATGCTCGACTCGTACTACTCGTTCCTTTCGGAGTTCCCCGAGTCGAAATACATAAAGGAGCTCAAGCGCCTTGAAAAAGAGGCCAAGGACTACATGGACAGAAACAACAAGGAAAAAATATAGAGATGGAAATCAAAAAGAACATTCCTAACAACACCGTAACACGTCGTCTGGTCGACCTCGACAAGGATACGGGCAACATCTACGAGAGCATCAACATCATCGCACGCCGTGCGAACCAGATCGCTGCAGAACTCAAGACGGAGCTCACACGCAAACTCGCCGATTTCTCGTCGCCCACCGACACCATGGAGGAGACTTTCGAGAACCGCGAGCAGATCGAGATCTCGCGCTATTACGAGCGTCTGCCCAAACCGACGATCATCGCTACCGAGGAGTTTCTCGACAACGAGATCTACTACAAAATGAAAGATAAGGAGGAGTAGAGTCTTGTCGCTCAAAGGCAAACATATCCTGCTTGGGGTTACGGGAAGCATAGCGGCATACAAGGCCGCCGTGCTTTGTCGTCTTCTGAAAACGGCCGGCGCCGAGGTCAAGGTTGTGATGACCCCGCTGGCCAAGGAGTTCATTACCCCGCTGACGATGGCTACGTTGTCGAAAAACCCGATAGCCGTCGAATTTTACAATCCCGAAAACGGAGACTGGCATTCGCACATCTCGATGGGCGAATGGGCCGACTGCATGCTGATAGCTCCGGCCACGGCGAACACCATAGCAAAAATGGCCAACGGCATAGCCGACAACCTGTTGCTGACGACATACATGTCGGCACGCAGCCGTGTGGTCGTGGCCCCGGCCATGGACTGTGACATGTTCGCACACCCGGCCACACAGCACAACATCGAAATACTGCGCAGCCGCGGCGTCACGATAATCGAGTCTCCCGAAGGCGAACTCGCAAGCGGCCTGAAAGGCAAAGGCAGAATGGCCGAGCCCGAAGAGATAAAGGCCGT
>DXGW01000026.1 GCA_019113665.1 Candidatus Alistipes excrementipullorum | reverse complement strand
TACATCGACTCGAAATTGAAGATTCCGCAATGCGCGATGAATGCCTTGAAGCGTTTCTCGTGGCAGCCGGCAAGATAGAAGACCGAATAGCCACCGTACGAGGCGCCGACACAACCGAGACGGTCGCGGTCGCACCACGGCTCCTTAGCCACGTCGTCGATGGCCGACAGATAGTCCCGGATATTCTGTCCGGAGTAGTCGCCCGATATCTGGTCGAGCCACTCCTGGCCGAACGACGGAACGCCGCGACGGTTCGGAGCCACAACAACATAGCCCTGTGCAGCCATCAGCTGGAAATTCCAGCGGTAGCTCCAGAACTGCGAAACCACACTCTGCGGTCCGCCCTGGCAATAAAGCAGCGTGGGATACTTCTTCGCCGGGTCGAAATCGGGAGGCAGAATCACCCATGTAAGCATCTGCTTGCCGTCGGTGGTCTTGACCCAGCGCTTCTGAACCGCACCGAAATCGATATTGTCGTATATTTCGCCATTCACGTCGGTAACCTGCGACATCGAGCCGTCGGCAAGGTTCACCTCATAGAGTTCCGTGGCGCGCGATATGGTCGTCATGGCCACAACGGCACGGCCGCCCGCAATCGTTGCAGCATTGATGTCATGGTCGCCCGAAGTCAGTACACTGACCTCCCCGCCGAGGGTTGCACGGCACAATTGGTGCGTTCCCTCGATAGGCGCGATGAAATAGAGCGCGTCGTTGCCGTCCCAGATGAGATTCGTCGCATTGTAGTCGAAGCCTGAAGTCAGGTCGCTCATCTTGCCGTTCCGCGAATTCCACACGAAGAGACGCTCCTTGTCCGACTCGTTGCCGGCACGCCGCTGCGAGCGGAATGCAACAAGGCTGCAGTCCGGCGAGAACACGGGATATTTGTCATAACCGGGCAGGCTCTGCACACGGCGTTCGGTCGTATTGATGCGGACATTGCCTTCGCCCAACTTGCAGATGTTCTCGGTCTGGCCCGATGCCACGTCGTAGAGATATATGTCCGAATCAGTCGAAACGGCATACTCGTAGCCTGTCAGTTTCTTGCAGGTATATGCCACATACTTGCCGTCGGGGCTCCACGAGATCTCCTCCATGTCGAAGTACGGAGCGAGAGGTGCGTCCCAGGCTGCATCGGCGCCGATGATGTCAACGCCGGCGGAAGCCTTGCCATCCTTCAGGTCGCCGACGAACACGTGGAGATAGCTGCCCTCGTCCCAATAGTTCCAGTGACGGCACATCAGGTCGTCATAGATGCGAGCCTGCGACTTGGGCATATCCTTGTAGACGTCCGACGACTTGCGGTCGCATACGGGTACGCGGCTGACATAAAACAACTTGTCACCCAGCGGGCTGATTCCGTAGCCCTCGACGTCGCGGTCGAAAGCCGAAACCTGCTTCACGTCGCTGCCGTCTGCAGCCATCGACCATATCTGGTTAGAACCGCTGCGGTCCGAAAGGAAATAGAGGCGGCTGCCGTCAGCGCTCCATTTGGGATCGGCGTTGTTCGAGGCGAAATCGGTAAGCTGCGAGCTCCCGCCCGAAACCATGTCACGCACATATACGGCCGTCACGCCACGGTTCTCCTCCATATTGTAGTAAGTCACCGTGTAAGCCAGAGCGTTACCGTCGGGAGACAGAACCGCAGAGCCTATACGGCCCATTTTCCACATCACCTCGGGAGTGAATACCCCGGCCTTGATCTCCTCGGCCGTAAGCGAATTGTCTATGGTCAGCGGCTGCGGACGCTCCCCGCAACCGGACGCACATGATGCAACAAGCATAAGCAGCAACAATTTTTTCATATTGTCCAGTCGGTTTAACTTCAAAATTATTTTTCTAAATTTGCGTTACAAACTTTTCATGCCATGAGCCCTATCGTAGTATATTTTCTCGACAAAAGCATCACGTTCCTTCCATCGGGAGCCGACATTTCGGGTTTCGGCACCGCAATCGATGCCGCGGAAGGCATTTCCCGAGCGAAAGTAATAAAAATTCTCGACTCGCACAACCGGGCGGCCGTTTTATCGGACGATCCGGAACAGGCTTTCAAGGAGTTCGGCCGCGATTTCACATACGTGACGGCCGCGGGAGGCGTCGTTCGTGACGGCAAGGGCAACACGCTGATGATCTACCGCCGCGGCCGATGGGACCTGCCCAAGGGCCATTGGGAAAAGGGCGAGACCATCGAGGAGTGCGCCATGCGCGAAGTGGAGGAGGAGACGGGAGTCGGCGGCACGAAGATTGTCGCCCCGATATGCAATACTTTCCACGCCTACAACGTTTATGGTAAGTGGGAACTCAAATGCACGCATTGGTTTCTCATGAGCGGCAACGGCGACAGCATGACCGTGCCGCAACAGGAAGAGGGCATATCGTCGGCCGACTGGCTCGACGAGGAGCGGGTCAGCGAGGCGCTGAAGACCTCGTATCCGACGATCCTGACGGTTTTCGCCGCACTCGGCAAGATGGAATAATGCTCTCGTACTGTTTTTGCAATGTTGAAACACCAAAAACGAAAACGACGTGGTAAAGATTTTATGGGTCGACGATGAGATAGAGCTGCTGAAGCCGCATGTGCTCTTTCTGCAGTCGAAAGGTTACGAAATAGACACCTGCAACAACGGATACGACGCCATCGACATGGCGTCGGAAACGGCTTACGATCTGATCATTCTCGACGAGATGATGCCTGGCATGACCGGTCTCGAAACACTGCCGCTCATCAAGGACGTACGTCCCGCCACTCCCGTAATCATGGTAACCAAGAGCGAGGAGGAGAACATCATGGACAAAGCCATCGGTTCGAAGATCGCCGACTACATCATCAAGCCGGTAAACCCGAACCAGGTGCTGCTCTCGATCAAGAAGAACGTCCATTCGCAGCAGCTTGTAAGCGAACAGGCCACGGCCGACTACCGTGCGGAATTCGGCCGCATAAGTTCGCTCTACCAGAGCGCTTCGACATTCTCGGACTGGTGCAGCCTCTATCGCAAACTTACCAACTGGGACATAGAGCTGTCGGCATCGAACGACGAAAGCATCAAGGAGGTGCTCCACTACCAGAAGAACGAAGCCAATCAGGAGTTCTGCAAGTTCGTCTGCCGGAACTACCGCGACTGGATCAACCGTCGTGACGACACGACACCTGTCATGTCGCATACGCTCATGCGCAGCCGCATATTCCCGGTGGCCGATGCCAACCCGAAGACCACACTGCTGCTCATTGACAACTTCCGCTATGACCAGTGGAGGTCGATACACGCCATGCTGCACGGTTATTTCGACGTCGAAACCGACGATTTCTACTGCGCCATACTCCCTACGGCCACACAATACGCACGCAATGCGATTTTCGCCGGGCTCATGCCGCTGGCCATCGACAAGATAATGCCCAACAAGTGGCTCAACGACAACGAGGAGGGCGGCAAGAACCAGTACGAGGAGGAGTTCCTGCGCCGCCAGCTGGCAAGTTGCGGACGAACATACAAGACCACGTTCGACAAACTTGTGCGCCCCGAGGCCGGACGCAAGCTCATCGACAACTTCAGGCACATATACGAAGCCGATTTCTCGGTCATCGTCTACAACTTCCTCGACATTCTCTCGCATGCCCGTACCGAAACGGACATCATACGCGAGCTTACGGAGGACGACGCCTCGTTCCGGTCGCTCACCCGATCCTGGTTCGAGCATTCGGAGCTCTTCACCATGCTCAAGATGCTCTCCGAGCACGGGCATACGGTCATCATCACATCGGACCACGGCACCGTGCGCGTGGACAACCCCGTACGTATCACGGGTGACCGCGCCACATCGGCCAACCTGCGTTACAAGACGGGCCGCAACCTGGCATATAACCCGCGCGAGGTTTTCGAGATAACCAAGCCCGAGGAGATACAGTTGCCGTCAGGCAACATATCATCGAGCTACATATTCGCCTACAACCACGACTTCATCGTCTACAACAACGACGCGAACAAGTACATACGCTACTATCGCGACACGTTCCAGCACGGCGGAATCTCGATGGAGGAGATGATTGTTCCGTACATCGTACTGAAACCCAAACGTTAAAACAGAAGCGGGACTTGTTGCAGGTCCCGCTTCTGTTTTTTATGTATCAGAGGCTATCTTCCGCCACCGAAACGTACGCCCAACTTGACGTAGCCCATGTTGGCCGTACCCTCTTTGACAAGGCCGCAATAACCCACACCCAGTGAAAAACGGAATATGTCTATACCGGCACCGGCCTGACAATAGAATCCGTTGAGACCCTCAAGGTCCATAACACCGAAAAAGCCTCCCAGCGAGCAGTTAAGATACGGGCGCACAGGTCCTAACGGAATATATCCCTTGAGGTTCAGGGCTACCGGGACATACGTCGAATTGAAGGTTATTTTATGGTCGACCAATTCGACACTCTCGATCACGCAACCGAATCCGGTCTCGATACCGGCATAAAAACACCGGCCGACACGTGCTCCGAAACTGATGTCAACAGTCGGGCCTCCGGATTTCTCCTGGAATACGGCTCCGACATTCAGATAACTCTGGAATCTGACCAGAGGCACGCCCGCCAAAGAGGCAGCTGCCGACGATGAACCGCCGCCAGCCATATCAACGGCAACCGGCATTGCATTGTGCAGACACATATCGGTCTGAGCATATGGCGTCACCCGCTCTGCATTGACATACGTCGGAAGACTTTGTGCGCCGGCAACCGAAGCCAGCATGACAAACGAGATCAGAAGCAAAAACTTTTTCATGGCGTTTATTTTTAAGTTAGGTTCATAGATCCATACCGTCTAAATACAAATATAACAATTATTTTCCGAAAGGCAACATTGTGTTGTCGTTTCAACTATTTGGACTACAGAAAGAGCATATGAGAACGAAAAATTAGTATCTTTGCACCACGATAACATCAGCGACAATGCAAACCGTAAACATAACTTCGCAAAGCGACCTGCCGATAGTGGCACGTGCAATCCTCAACAATATCGGCGACCGCTCCGTCGTTGCCTTCTACGGCGAGATGGGAGCAGGCAAGACCACGCTCATACGCGAAATCGTCGCCTCCCTCGGGTCTGAAGACACCGTCACCAGCCCTACATTCGCGCTGGTAAACCAATACTCCACGGCCGACAACCGCCGCATATACCACTTCGACTTCTACCGCATCAACCGCATTGAGGAGGCTTTCGACCTGGGTTATGAGGAGTACTTCTATTCGGGCGACCTGTGCCTTATCGAGTGGCCCGAAAAAATCGAGGAACTGCTTCCCGATGACGTAATGAATGTCCGCATAGAGATAGACGGCGAAGACGAACGCACTTTCTTCATAGACTGACGCGGCTGCCGCAAGGCCCGCTGCATGGAATCACATACACACAACTACCAGACAATGGGAAATTACGAATCCAAGCAACAGCAAATACTTCTGCCGGCCGATGCCGTATATGCAATGATCAGCCGGTTCGACAATCTGACTCCCGCCCTGCAGGACAAGGTCGAGGAGTGGCAGGCCGACGAGAACCACTGCTCGTTCAAGGCCAAGGGTTTCACCGTAAAACTTCAGATCATCGACAAGGAGGCCCCGAAATACGTAAAGATCACGGGCGACGAGGGCGGCATACCCATAGATTTCTTCTTCTGGATACAGTTGCAGCCCGTGGCCGAACGCGATACGCGCATGCGGCTGGTACTTCACGCCGAACTTAACATGATGATGCGCATGATGATCGGCAACAAACTCAAGACGGCTCTCGACCAAATCGCCGAGGCAATGGCCAAATCATTCAACGGCATGGCATACTGACACACGGCAGGCATGAACTCCGGGCCGCGGATTCGTTCCATATGGAATCCGCGGCCCGTGCTTTTTTATCGCCGATCCGTCAGTCACGATGCGGTTTTCATGATGAAAAACAGGGGTTTCGTTGAAATTATTTCTTTTATATATGTAATAGACCTATTTTTGCCGTGATAATATCGACATATGAAGACCAGATTCACAATACTGCTTGCAGCCTGCGCTACGGTCATGGCCGCCTGTTCGAAGGTCGACACGGGTATCCCGGCCGGCGGCGACGGCACCATGGAGGTTTCCCTCGGCCTGCCGCTCATAACGGCGGAAAGCCGTACGGCAGTCGACGACACGACAGGCGAAACGATATGGAATGCCGGTGACAAAATTGCATTGTGGGCGACATCGGGCGACGGGACAAATGCTCTCGAAGGTGCCGTATTCACCATGTGGCATTACGACACTTCATACAATACGGCCTACTTCACGGCAACGATAAACACCATGCCCGAAGGCGAGTACACATACATGGCGACATCACCGGCCCCGACCAAAGTCGAGGGCCTGACCGCCACATACACGATACCGGCAACGCAGAACGGACGCAACGACTCGCTGACCGACATAATGATCGCAGATCCGCTGTCGGCCGGGCAGTTCAATGCCGGGCGCAACGAACTGGACCTCAAGTTCAAGCATGTACTGCATGCCGTCAAGATAACCATACCGGCCGACGGCAACATGATGAACCGTCCGGTCACCAGGTTCGAAATGACTTTCCCGACGGCAGTGGTCGGAGATGTCACTGTCGATCCGAGCGATCCCGAAGCCGCGTTTTCACTCGACAACGGGACCAATACCGTCACGTTCGAATTCGACGAGCCGAAGCAGGCCGGCGACAGTTTCTGGGCAGTAATCTACCCTGCATATATCGACGGCGAGATAACATACAAGGCCTATTCCGACGGTTACACCTCCAAGGAGAAGAGTTTCAGTGTAACAAAGCAGTGCCTCGCCGGACACGTTACGCCCATGCTGCTCACGATCCCGACTCTCGACCTGACCACGACCATCACCTTCTCGGTCGGCGAATCGTTCCTGGGAGAAGAGATCAACTCGTTCACGATAACCGACATGAACGGGTCGAATCTGTTCGACACATTCGTGCGCAACGACGAAAACTCATATGCAGTGACATTCGACGGAGAGTTCTTCACACCTTCGTACTCCGGACAGCCGGCGAAAGCCGTATTCGAATCGGAAAACGCTATCGTCACCCAAACATTCACGATGCCCGAAATCGTACCGTATACGACCAACACCGTCGCACCCATCAGGGTTCCCTACCTGCTTGAGGAGGACTTCTCGGGGTTGACAGCTACCAGCGGAGACACCTTCTCTGAAAGCGAGACGAACCAGAGTACGACACCCGACGGAGTATCGTTGACCAAATACGGTCTTGCCGAGGGCTGGAGCGGGGCACGTGTCGGAGGCCAGACCGGACTTTCGGTCAGGGTAAACACGAAGTTCGAAACGGGCCTTTTCGCCAAGGCCACCTACAAGGGCCAGCTCGACACCCCGCAGTTGTCGGGACTCAAGGAGGGCAAAACCGTAACGCTGAAGGTCGATTTCGATGCCGATGCCGCAGGCGACTACACCACATGCTACGTCGGCAACATCACCGCAACCGGTGCCGTGAACGGAGAGACTGCCATAAGCAACGGCACAACCATAAACATGACGGCCGTGAGCGGCATAGCCTTCTCCAGCGTCTTCACCTCGCGTACGGCCAGCGTACCGAACTGTACGAGTGCACACCGCATCGCCCTGCAGCCCAATACCACTCGTTCGGGCGAGTTGTCGGTGAAGTTCTACGACCATTTCATATATTTCGACAATATCAGAATATCCATTCAGAACCAATAACATGAAACGACGTTTGTCAACATACCTGCTGGCAGCAACAGCCTTAATCGCAACCGCGTCTTGCGCCGGAGATTCCGGCAACACCGGGAACGGTAGCGGATTCGGGGAGATCGTCATTGCCGGCAACGGATCGACTCAGGTTTCAGTAAAGAATACCATGCAGGAAGGAACCGTCGCAATCGATACCGATATTCCCGCGACCGATTCGTTCTCGCTGGCCATAACCGATTCCGAGGGGGTGTCGCAGAAGTGGGCCTCCGTCGGAGAATACTCCTCCGAGAAGCATTATTTTGCAGCAGGAGACTATTCGATACGTATCAGCAGCGGCAACATGGACGAAGAGGGCTATGACAAGCCATACTTCGAGGGTGAGACGAGCGTAAAGGTCGAAGCCCGGAAGAGCGTCACGGCAACGGTTACGGCATACATAGCAAATACGGTCGTTGCCGTTGAGTGCACCGACAACTTCAACGGTTATTTCCCCTCGTCGGAATTCACAGTTTCGACCAAGGCCGGCAACAGTTTCACTACAACCGCACCGATGGAACGCCCGCTGTTCATACAGCCGCAGGAGTTCAGCATCGAGTGCAACGCCGTAAAACAGACGGGTGAAAACATAGCGCTCCCCAAACAGATATTCACTTCGGTGAACCCGCGCACACGCTACACCGTAAGGTTCGACGTGGCACAGGCAGGCGGAGCGTCAGTAACAGTCGAACTCAACGATACGGTAGTCGAGGAGATCGATCTGGACGCGGAACTTAACGACGATGCAATAGACAATACAACCACGGAATAGCAACATATGAAACAGATGAACATATTGATCAAGGCAGCAACGGTACTGATAGGCGCGACCATGCTTATGGCAGGCTGTGTCAACGAGGACATACGTTACGACGACGATAACAAGACGAAACCCGAAAATGTGGGTTATCTGTCGCTCTCCGGCCTCAACGTCGAGGTTATGAGCGACACGGAGGTCATCACAGGCGTCAAGTCGCACACCCCTACCCGAGCCGAGTCGGTCGACCCGAGCGATTTCACTGTCGACATCGTCTCGAACAAGACCGGCGAGGTAGTGACGTCGTTCAAGTACGCCGACAAGCCGGCTGAGCCGATAGAACTCGAGGTAGGCAACTACACGCTCAATGTCTATTCGGGCAAGGCTCCCGACATAGCATGGGAAACCCCTACATACGGAGCCTCGAAAGAGTTCGTCATCACACGCCTCAAGGAGACGTCGCTCGGGCGCATAGTATGCAAGCTGTCGAGCATCAAGATATCGGTCACCTACTCGGCCGACATCATCGACATGCTCAGCGAAGACACCAATGTCAACATCGCCCTTGACCAGGCAAGTGCCGACTTCGGGTTCACCGAGGAGCGTGCCGCATATTTCAGGGCACCGGAAGCCACGAACCAGATGGACGTAACCATAACCGGCAGTTACAAGTCGACGGAAGCCGGGGAGAACAGCTCGTTCGAGATGACATCGACACTCACGGACGTAAAGCCGGGACAGTGGCGCAAGATAACCATCATCATAGAACACGCTTCCGAAGGGGACATCGACATACGCATCGAGGTCGAGAACTGGACATTCGACGAGGTTATCACCGTCGACACGTCATCGGTGCTTATGGAGACCGTAATCGACGACAATGACGGCAAGGCGCCTGAAATAGTACTCGATGGCGGCAACATAGACGAACCGTTCACCCTCACCGACGAGATGTTCGACCAGTACGGCGACTGCACCGAGCCTGTACGCATTAACCTCACGTCGGAGAATCCGATGGCATCGCTTCAGGTAGAGATCTCGTCTACGGACAACGGTTTCATGAGTGCGCTCGAAGCGCTGGGCATACCGTCATCGTTCGACATGTGCGAGCCTGGCGCCGTTGGTCCCGTACTCAATGCGCTGGGCTACCCTACCGGCGATGACATAAAGGGCATGAACCAGGTATCGTTCAATCTCCAACCGCAAATGAAGCAACTCTATGCATACAAGGGTACGCACAGTTTCAAGATCACTGCCACGGACGAAAAGGGCGGGCAGACGGTCAAAACCCTGGTCATAACGACCTCCGCTGCAGCCGGTGGTCCGACCATCGTTTGGGTGGATCACGATATCGACACCCGATACACGATCACTGACGGTCTCGACGTGGCCATCGACATAACCAGCGAGACCGGAATCAAGGAGTTCATCGTCACGATCAATTCCGATACGCTCACGCCGTCTGAACTCGAGAGCGTAGGGCTCAAACAGGTAATCGACCTCATCAATCCGGGTGAGCTGAAAACCGCACTCGAAGGACTCGGATTCCCGACAGAGGACCAGGTGCTGAACCAGAAAAAGGTATCGTTCTCGATTACGGCATTCCTGCCGCTGCTCCAGGCCACCGGAACCGGCGACCACGACTTCGTCCTCGATGTAAAGGACGACAGCGGTCAGACCATTAAAACACTTATGCTGAAGACCGAATAATGAAACGAGCATTCATATACATATTTGCCATGCTTGCCCTGCTGTCGTGCTCCAAAGAGTTCGACGACGGTACGGGCGTGATGCCTGCCGACAGCGGAATGCTGCGAATGAGCATTGCAATGCCCAAGGATTACGGCAACGGGGAGTATGACCCCATGGATTACTGTACGGTCAAAATATATAAATATACGGAAACGGAATCCGAAACCGGTGTTCCCGAGCGTATAAAGGAACTCATACGCAAATACGAATCCGTAGAGGATATACCGGCCGAGATATGGCTGCTTGCAGGCGACTATTCGATAAGCGTCAACGCCGGAGACGAATCACCGGCCTCGACAACAAACAAGAGCTATGCCGGCTCGCAGGACTTCACCATCGAGGCCGGAGTCGTACAGCCGGTAACCGTATCGTGCTCGCTGCAGAACGCAATCGTTCAGGTCGTATTCGACCAGACGGTCATCGAGAAGTTCCCCGATGCGGCCCACTCGTACATAAGCGTGACCGAGGAGTTCGACCTCGGCTCGGCAGAGAGCGGTTCGGTCCCGACACTCAGATTCGACGGCGACGGCACGGGATACTTCATCGTACCGGCCGAAACGCCCGTACTGAGTTGGTTTTTCCACGGCGAAAGCACCGACGAGGAGACAGGCACGGTCGAAAAGACTGGCAAGATCGAGAACGTAAGGGCCGCCGTGAAATATACCCTTACATTCAAATATTCGAAAGGTCTTGGCGGCAGTCTCTCGTTCGAGATAGAGGTGGACGAGAACCCCGAAATCATCGACGACACGATAGCATTCAGTCCCGACCCGACAATCAAGGGAGAAGGTTTCGATGCAGATGCCGCCCAGAAATATATAGACGGAACATACACATTCTCCATTTCGGCACTCGCGGCCATAAGCAAAATGTCGCTCAATGCCGATGGCGAAGATTATGAGTTGCTGAACGGCGAGCATACCGGCATCAGCGTATCGCAGACCGATGAGAAACACTATAGCGTAACACTCGGTCCAGAGTTTTTCGCGCAGATGTACGGAGGAGTCCACGACATCACGTTCACGGTCGATGATGCCGACGGCGGACACGGAGACAAAACCACGCAGTTCGCCGTACAGGGCATTACACCGTTGTCAGAAGGGGATTACGACCTGTGGTACAATACGGCAAATTTCCGGGCAATGGTTCTCGACACGTCTGCTTCTGAAATAATGATTGGCTACCGCATCGCAGGCAGCGAATGGAAAAAGATTGCCGCGAGCAAGGATCCGTCGCAGGAAAATATCTACACTGCACAGGCCACCGACTTCTCGGCGGGCAAAAATTACGAATACAGGCTCTTCATCGATTCGGCCGAAACGGGAGCACAGGCCACTACTGCCTCTCCGGAGGGAGGCCAGATACCCGACGCCGATTTCGAGAACTGGAGCCAGTCGGGAGCATGTATCTATCCCTATGCGGCAGGGGGCACCCAGTGGTGGGACACGGGCAACCCCGGATCGACGACACTCGGCGAGGATTACAACCTCACGGTATCGTCCACCGACATACGTCCCGGCTCGAAAGGGCAATACAGTGCCTACATGCATTCGGATTACCCGTCAATGCTGGGCATAGGCAAGTTCGCCGCCGGCAGCATATTCTTCGGCAGGTTCGTCGGCACACAGGGCACCAACGGCAAGACCGATTTCGGCCGCCCGTACACCTTTACGGCCAGACCCAAAGCCGTAAAATTCTGGTACAAGAACAGCCAGGGCACCATAAACAAGACCGGAAACATCGAAAAAAGCGGCACGGACCTGCTCAAGGTATTCGTTGCATTCTGCAACTGGACGGAACCGCACCGCGTGGATACAAGCAATTCGGGCACGTTCTTCGACCCGCGCAATGCAGAAGGCGTAACCGCATACGGATATTTCGAGACGACCGAATCATCGGCCGAATGGACCGAAAAGACGATAGACATTATTTACAATAGCGACGAGAAACCCAACTACCTCGTATTCACGTTCACAGTGAGCGGATACGGTGACTACTTTACCGGAAGCACCGACAGCTGGGGATACCTCGACGACGTTGAACTGGTATATTGATGCATTCATACAAACTCCTTATCACACTGCTGTTTGCAGGCATATGCCTTGCAGCTCCGGCCCAGAAACGCAACACCGAAGCAATTGATGGTGATTACGTTGCCACGGGTTATGACGACAGCACGGCAATACGCCGGGATTCGATCCCGCACAGGCTCAGACACACGGCCATGACGCCCGACCAACGCCGCGAAAACCGCGGCATATCGTCGCGCTCGACCAGAATAGTCCCGCGCGGCCAGTGGGTATTCGGCGGAACGATGTCATACTCGACCCATTCGAACGACAAATACACGTTCCTCATGGTCGAAGGCATCAACTCCGAGGGCTATACCTTCAAAATCAGCCCGTTCGTAGGTTATGCCGTCAAGAACAACATGGCTGTCGGCGCCCGCTTCATCTACTCGCGCTCGCTGCTGAAACTGGACGACGCACAGATCAGCATGGACGAAATCAACCTCGGCGTAGACTACTACTACGCACTCAAGCATTCGTATGAAGTGGCGGCCGTATGGCGCCAATACATACCGCTGGGAAGCAACAAACGGTTTGCCATCTTCACAGAATGCCAGCTCGGTATCGGAGGCACCCAGGCCAAATTCGCCGAAGGTTCTCCCATAAGGGGCACGTACGAAACGGGATATACCGTATCGCTGTCGCTCAACCCGGGTATAGTAGCCTTCGCGACGAACAATGTCGCATTCGAGGTCAACGTAGGCGTCATGGGCTTCAACTATTCCAATACGAAGCAGGTACACAACCAGGTTACGGTCGGTAACAGATCATCAAGCTACATGAACTTCAAGATCAACATCTTCTCGATAGGAATGGGTGTTGCATTCTACCTATAAAAGCGATGGATATGAAAAGATTGTCACTGATACTCACAACTCTGTTCGTCGCCCTCAACGCCTTTGCCGGAGAATCCGTATCGACAGCCGATGCGGAAGCGACGAAACTCAAGGATTCCGTCAAGGTCAAGGATTCCGCCGTCAGGAAAAACCGGTTCATGCCGATGCTCGACCGTGTCGACCGCGAGATCGACAAGAACACATATGCATATAAGGGAGAGATCATGTTCGGCACAACCGTATCGTACGGTACCCTGTCGAGCGACGACACCGATTTCTACCTCATACTCGACAACCTCAAGCTCAAGGGATCGGTCGTTGCCGTAAATCCATATATAGGCTATTTCGTGGCCGATGACCACGTCATTGGATTGAGATTCGGATATACCTACCTCGAAGGATCGCTCGGCAATGCGAGCCTGAACCTCGGAGAGGAGAACGATATCGAATTTTCGATCGGCAACATGAAGCTGACAAGCAACATGTACTCATTCGGCATATTCCACCGTTCATATGTAGCCCTTGACCCCAGAGGACGGTTCGGCGTGTTCAGCGAACTGGAACTCCTGGCGGAGACGGGTACGCAAATGTTCGCCTACAAGTCGGGAGATGCGATGAAGGAGTCTAATTCCGACATATTCCGTGCGAAGCTCAACTTCAACCCGGGCATCGCCGTATACATCTTCCCCAACGTATGCGGCAGCCTGTCGTTCGGATTGGGCGGTATCCAGTACAACCACATCAAACAGCACAATGAACTGGGCGAGAAAACCGG
>DXGW01000025.1 GCA_019113665.1 Candidatus Alistipes excrementipullorum | reverse complement strand
GTATGGTCAGCGACGAGATGACGGCCAGAGCCGCGACGGTTGCGGCGTGTGCCGACACCGTGCCGTATGGGCCGTGGGCGTACGACACCACATGCACCATTCCGCGTATCGCCGGCTCGAACATCGGACGCGGGCGCGGCGGGAAACTCTCCCAGACGTGCTTGAGCAGGCCCGAATGCTTGAATATGCCGCAGAACATGTCGGCCAGACCCATGGCGAGCGCGAGGCATACCACGAAGGCCAGACAGTTTTTCCAGCCGTACCGCTTCCATATCGCGGCGAAGATGAAGAGGTACAGGGGTATCCACATGGCCGTGCCGGAAATTACGGTCATGGCCGTGTCCATGAATTTGCCCCCGTCGAAGTTGAGGGCCAGAAACAGGTCGTGGTCGAACGTGTACATCTTTGTCGCGGTATTAGCGCCGGCGGTTCATCACCAGCGTTATGTAGTAGATGACCGAAGCGATTGCGGCCAGTGCGGCCACAAGGTATGTGCGGGCGGCCCAGCGCAGAGCCACGCGGGCGCCGTCGAGCTGCTCGCCCTCGAGCGTGCGGCTCGATTCGAGCCATTCGAGGGCTCGGTCCGAAGCGTTGTATTCTACCGGCAGCGTGATGATCGAGAAGAGCGCCGACATGCCTATCAGGCCGATGCCTATCCAGCAGACGATCTCGTTGTCGGTGGCCGACATCAGAATAAGGCCTGCGAGAATGACCCATATGGCTATCTGCGACGAGAAGCTGACGATGGGTACGAGTTGCGAGCGGAGCTGCAGCGGGGCATATCCCTGTGCGTGCTGCACGGCATGGCCGCACTCGTGGCAGGCGACGGCTGCCGCCGCAATGCTGCGGCTCGAATAGACGCTGTCGCTGAGGTTGACGGTCATGGTCTGCGGGTTGAAGTGGTCGGTGAGATGTCCTGCGACGTGGGTGATCCTTACGTTGTGGATATTGTTGTCGCGGAGCATCTTTTCGGCGACTTCGGCGCCGGTCAGACCGCCGGGGAACATCACCTGCGAGTATTTTTCGAATACGAACTGGAGGCGTGCCTGTACCAGATAGCCGACTACGGCTATGACGATGGTCAGTATGAAGGCCCCCGAAGTAGTCAGGTTTGAGAGCGCGAAGCCCGTGTCATAGGCGGCAGTACCCGCCTGAAGCAATGTGATCATAACAGATTCGTGTTCGTTGTTTTGTTAGTAAGTTCCGGGTTCGGTCGCGGCGGTCGTACCGCCGGAACGTCCCGGCTCATATCGAATAATGTGCAAAAATAGGAAAAAATTGTGTTACTTTGCATAAAATTACCCGAATAAGGTCGCTGACGCATTCCGTTGCGGCAGCAGAATGTTTTGAAAGTCGAGTGAATGTCGAATATTTCATAGCCGAACGTACGTCGTTTTCGGCATCGGGAGGGCGTCCCAACGTTATGGTGCGTATTGCTACGGCATCTGTGGCTATAGGCATGGCCGTGATGATCGTGACGCTGGCCATCGTCATGGGCTTCAAGCGCGACATATCCGACAAGATGGTCGGCTTTTCGTCGCACGTGCAGGTTGCCGACATGCGCGCTTCGGGGTATGCCGAGCCTGCACCGGTAAGGCGCAGTGCCGGTATCGAACGCCTGATCTCGACGACCGACGGTTTCGTCTCGATGAATGTCTATGCGGTCAAGGGCGGCATAGCCCGAACCGATGAAGGCGTGGCCGGGCTTGCCCTGAAGGGTGTTGAGGGCGACGGCGCCATGTCGTTTTTTGCTGACAACCTGCTGGAGGGCGAACTGCCCCGTACGGGCGATTCGGTGCGGTACAAGGACATACTCCTGTCGCGCGGCGTTGCCGGGAGGCTCGCACTGTCGGTCGGCGACAGGGTCGAGATGCTCTTCGTTGCGGCCGATGCTCCGCCGCGCCGCGACCGCTTCCGCGTGTCGGGCATATACTCCACCGGCATGGACGAGATGGACGATGCCATGGCGCTTACGGACATACGCAACGTACGTCGCCTGATGGGCGGCGACTCCCTCGCCATATCGGGATATGAGGTGAGGGTCGACGGATTCGGCCTTGCCGACGATTTTGCCGACCGCCTGAACCGCCGGCTGCTGCTCGAGGGCGGCGATGATGCCGACGGACTCATGGCCGTGAGTGTCACGCGCCTGTTCCCCAATGTATTCGACTGGCTCAAGGCCCATAACGTCAACGCCGTGGTGATCATCGTCATAATGTTGACCGTGGCTCTGTTCAACATGATCTCGGCCCTGCTCATACTCGTGCTTGAGCGCACGCGCATGGTCGGCGTGCTGAAGGCTCTGGGCATGAACGACTCCTCGCTGCGCCGGGTATTCCTCTACCGGGCGGCATTCATCGTCGCGAAGGGCGTGGCATGGGGCGATGCGGTCGGCCTTGCACTCTGTCTGATACAGAAGTGGACCGGATTGGTGAAACTCGACTCCGAGGGTTACATGCTGTCGGTCGTGCCGATCGATCTCGGCTGGTGGTGGCTTGTATTGCTGAATGTCGGCACGGTGGCGCTGATAGTGGTCATGCTCACGGTGCCGGCGCGTATAGTATCGTCGATAAAACCCGATGAGGCCGTCAGATATGAGTGACGGTTTGCCTGTTTTGCGATAATTTTTTTAAATTTGCATCTGTTATGAAACCATACGATCGGGAAGATTCGAAACGGGACCAGGTGCGCGACATGTTCGACCATATCGCCCCGACATATGACCGCCTGAACCATCTGCTGTCGATGAATGCCGACCGCATGTGGCGCCGGCGCGTGGTGCGCATAGTCCGCCGCATGCACCCCAAACGCATACTCGACGTGGCGACCGGCACGGGCGATCTGGCCATTGCCATGGCCGAACGCATACGCGGCTGCCGTATTCTCGGCGTGGATCTTTCCGAAGCCATGCTCGAACGCGCCCGCCGGAAGATCCTGGCGCGCGGACTCGACGAACACATAACCCTCGACCGGGGCGATGCCGAGCATCTCGATGTCGGCGACGGCAATGTCGATGTGGCGACGGTGGCCTTCGGCGTGCGCAATTTCGAGAATATCGAAGCCTGCCTGCGGGAGATCCGCCGTACGATAAGGGAGGGCGGCGCATTGGTCGTCCTCGAGTTCTCGAAACCGGACAACCGCATGTTCGGCGCCCTGTACCACTGGTATTTCCACAAGATTCTGCCGCGTGTGGGCCGCATGCTGTCGCATGACGGTGCCGCGTATGAATATCTGCCCGAATCGGTCGATGAGTTTCCGTCGCCCGACAAATTCGCCGAGATGCTGCGCGCGGCGGGTTTCGTTTCGTGCGAGGTGCGCAGCGTAAGTTTCGGCATAGCTCACATTTACATAGCCCGACGATGAGACGAAGATTGTTTGTGGCCCTGTCCGTTGCGGCCCTGATGTCGTTTGCACTGCTGTCTTGCAACCGTAACAGGCAGCCTGAAAAACCGGTGCCGGCGCCCGCGGAGAAAGAGAAAATAAAGGTGGAACGTGTCGAGGGACTGAAACAGATCGGGCTGACGTCGTTCGAGTTGTCGCTGGTGGTGGACAACGCCTTCAGACACAACATCTCGGTCGAGAGCGGTACTGTTACGCTCTTCTACTCCACGTCGACCGTCTGCTCGGCCGAACTGATTGAAAAGGTGTTTGTGCCCGAACGCAGCACTTCGACCGTAAAGGTGCCGTTCACGATAAAGTTGTCGAACCCGATTGCCGCCTATGGTGTCTGGAACAAGGTGCGGCGCGGCGAGATAGACAACATATCGCTGACGTTCGAGGGCCGCGTGAAGGTCGGGCCTGTGGGACGCAACGTGAAGACAGCCAACATGCCACTGCGTGATCTGCTCAAGACGATTGGCGTCTCAGATGATGATTTGCGTAAATTAACGGAATGATGATCAGAATATTGAAACTGGCGGTTGCGGCCGCCCTGCTGGTGTTGCCGGTGACGGCTGCCAGAGCACAGCGAATCGGGAACTTCAAGCAGAAACTCGCCGTACCGGCCGTGAATGACTCGCTGCATACGACTTCGCGGGTTGTCGTTACGGAGTACGGTTCTGCTGCCACGGCGGTGCGTCAGGCCGATACGGCCGTGCAGAGCGATGCCGTCAACGGCTTCCGCATTGTCATCTTCTTCGACAACGGCAGTACCGCAAGGGCCGATGCCGAGGCGACCATCACGGCGTTCAATTCGATGTATCCCGACGTCCACAGTCAGATAGATTATGAAAATCCGTACTTCAAGGTGTTGGTTGGCAGCTGTTTGACCTCCGAGGAGGCCATTGTCCTGCTGGGGCGTGTACGCAACGACTTCCCCAAGGCCTATATTACTCGTGAAAGTATCAAATTCAGTGAGTTAGTGCAGGCAAATGAAGAATTTTGAAAAATTTTTTATTTTTCTTGCATTTTCTTTGTCTATTGTATATTTTTGCGAGTGACTCTATTAATAAACTTAAATCAATCAACACCATGAAGAAAGTTTTATCTATGGTAATGCTGGTTGCTGCCGTTGCTATGGTTGGCTGCGGTAACTGCAACAAGAAGGCTGCTGCCGAGGCTGAGGCTCAGGAAGCTTGCGCAAAGGTTGAGAACTGCGAGAAGGCCGGTGAGGCTTGCGAGACTTGCGAGGAGAAGGCTGCCGTTGAGGCTGAGGCTGCTCCTGCTGCAGAAGAGGCTGCTGCTCCCGCTGAGGCTGCAAAATAATTGTGGCTTACGACCTTTAAATCGGAGATGGCGAAGGAAAGTTCCTCCGCCATCTCTCGTTTATGCACGAAGGCCCGGACATCACATTGATGTCCGGGCCTTCTTTGTCGTTAGAGCCGCCTATTCGGCCATCTCTTCGAGCATCTCGGCCTTGGCTGCTATCGACTGAGCCAGAAGCGGGTATTCGCCGCTTTCACCGACGAAATGTTCGAGAGACTTCATGATGTTGCGCGACTGCAGCACCATGGTCTTGGTCTCGTTCAGTATGTTGAAGTAGAGTATGCCGGCCGATGTCGAGAACTTGCCGTCCTTCATGCGGCGCAGCTGGTTGCGCATTACCTCGTCGATGGTGTCGAAGAGGTGGTCGCGCATATCGATGATTATCGACATGTCGGAGAAGTGCTTGCGGCGCAGCATCTCGTTGATGGTGACGAATATGGCCTCGACTTCGTCGTTCACGAGCTTGAGGTCGACTATCTGCTCCTTGGTGAAGCCCTGGTGGTTGTTGTTGATGTGCTCGAATGCCGGGCGCGTGATGTGTATCAGTGCCTTCGTTGCCTCGGACAGGTAGTCCACTACCTGCACGTAGAACTGGCTGGTTGCGATGTCGTGGTCCTGGAGGTTGCGCAGCAGGGGCAGAATCTTGTATTTGCGCTCACGAGCCTCATAGAAGAGTTCGTCGGACTCCTTGACCATATCCTTCAGCACCTTGCGGTTCTCCTTGAAGACGGCGACTATCGTTCGGCTGTATATCCGCGTAACCTGCTCCATGGTCGTGCATACCTCCTCGATGCGGTTCATCATGATGTCGGTAGAGTCCTTGTCGGCAATGGCAGCGGTTTCGTTCTCCTCCTTTTTCTCGTTGTGCTTGTCGAAGAAGTTGCCCTTGAAGAGCAGGAATATGCAGATAACCGATATTGCCACTGCGGCAATCCAGCCTCCCCATATCAGCACGAGCGTTACGACCAGCGCTATGACGAATCCCGCCAGAGCCGTTATGAACCAGCCCGAGATGACGGTCATCACGCCGGTGATACGGTATACGGCGCTTTCGCGGCCCCATGCCCTGTCTGCGAGCGAGCTACCCATGGCTACCATGAAGACTACGTATGTGGTCGAGAGAGGCAGCTTGAACGACGTTCCGATGGCGATGAGGATCGATGCTCCCGTAAGGTTGACCGTAGCACGTATGAGGTCATACATGGCCGATCCCTGCTCTTCGCGTGGCAGCGGCTCGAACTGTTTGTTGATTGCGTCGCGCACACGTTGCGGCGTTATGCGTGCGAAGAAGTTGTTGGTGGCTATCGCACCGCGGACAAGGCCGCGCGAGATGAAGCTCGAACCGAATTTCTCGTCGCCTTCATGCTGGTTCGAGAGCGACAGCTCGGTCTCGGTCACCTTCATGGCCTTGCGTGAGAAGTAGAGCGTCAGTACCATCGCCAGTCCCGCGCTCACCATGATCCAGAAGTTGACCTTTGCCGGATTCATTAGCGGCTCCATGAGCATCTGTTCGTCTCCCGATGCCAGTGCGAGGCGGTAGGAGTCGTAACCTGCCAGGGGCACGCCTATGAAGTTCACCAGGTCGTTGCCGGCGAATGCGAGGGCGAGCGAGAATGTTCCGGCGAGGATCGTCACCTTGAGAATGTTGACCTTGAAGAGCATGAGGAACTGGAGTACGGCCGCACTCGCGAGCCACAGTCCCAGCAGGCACAGGCCAAGGTGGTCGTTGACATATGTCATAACCTCATCGGAGATGATTCCCGTGCCCTTGAGTCCCTTGAAGACGGCGAAGTAGATGATGCCGGCGAACGATACGCCGCACCACAGGGCTCCGAAGTACTTGAAGACCCGCTGGTAGCGGAACGAGAATATCACACGCGAGATGTACATCGTCACCAGACCCATGAGGAAGGCGAGCACCACCGAGAGCAGTATGGCCGAGATGATTACCAGCGCATTGCCCGAGTTGATGAATTCCGACATGTCGGACATCGTGTAGTCGGGCGAGTTGGCGATCTTGTGAATGGCTGCGGCCATGGCTGCACCGAGAAGTCCGAATACCATCGATACGGTCGTCGACGTCGGGAGTCCCAGCGAGTTGAATATGTCGAGCAGAATTATGTTTCCGAGCATCATTCCCAGGAAGAGTATCATGATCTCCGAGAATGTGAAATGCGACGGATAGAATACTCCGCTGCGGACGACGTCCATCATTCCGCTTGACGTGATTACTCCGACCATTATACCGGCCGATGCGATGGCGAGAATGATGTTCTTGGGCGCGACCTTGGATCCGAGGGCCGAGTTCAGGAAGTTGACTGCGTCGTTTGTCACTCCGACAACTATGCCCAACAGGGCAAGTACGCCGAGCGTGATGACGATGAATGTGAAAATTGGCGACATAATTATGTTTTGTATCGGTTGTTTTTCAGTTTAACTCCTTTTTGTATCTCCTCCGTTCGGTTGCTGCCGGTTATCGTGCCGGGTTTCCCGTTTCAAGAGCCAGTTTCTCCAGTTCCCGCAACACCTTGCTGCATTGCCTGCACTCTTCGTAGGCTGCCGGTTCGCGTTCGACCCTTGCGGCGTAGGAGAGCATTGCGAACGATATGCGCGACAGAATGCGGCTTTCGATCTGCGCCATTGCCGTCGATGCTTCGTCTCCCGATTCGCTCTTCTGGCGTGACAGCAGGATCATCGACCTCACGTCGAAGACTATTGCACCGAATATCGTACGGTCGCATTCGCGCAGGGCCATACGGCTGATCTCCAGGCCTATGTCGGCAAGCCTGCGTTCGGCTTCGGTCGGATCGTAATATTGGCGCGTCATCGGCATACCGTTTTATTATGCAAAATAAGTGCGACAATGTTACAAAACCGTTAAACGCGGGTTACGTATTTGTTAATGTTCTCTCCTGCTCCTTTTTGCGGCGCTTCTTGGCCAGCGAGAAGAGGAACTCCAACCCTCCTTCGGGCCTGTTCCTCACCTCGATCGTACCACCGTGGAATATCACCGCATTCTTCACGATCGAGAGGCCGAGGCCCGTGCCTCCCATCTTGCGGGAACGCCCCTTGTCCACGCGGTAGAAGCGTTCGAACAGATGCGGCAGGTGCTTCTGCTCCACCCCTATGCCGTTGTCGGCAAAAGAGAAGAGGTAGTTGTCGTCGTTCTCGGCAAGCAGAGTTATGAATATGTCGCGGCCGCCGGAGTACGACACGGCATTGTCGGTCAGGTTGCGGAAGATCGAGGCCAGCATGTCGGCGTTGCCTTCGATGTGCAGGTCATGGCTGAAGTTGCATTTTATACGCATCTGCAACTCCTTGGATTTTAACGGCATTTCGGCTGCTATCTCGTCGATGATGCGGTTCAGTACAACGTCGCAGCATTCGATCTTTTCGCTTGCCTCGTCCAGTCGGGTTATGGTCGAGATGTCGGATATGAGCTGCTGCAATCTCTCGGTCTGGGCGTAGCTCTTGGTGATGAATGCATTGCGTACGGTCTCGTCCATGTCGGGCGTGGCGATGATGGTCTCGAGATAGCCCTTGATCGAACTTACGGGGGTCTTGAGTTCGTGGTTGATGTTGTTGGTGAGCTGGCGCTTTATGCGGACCTTCTCCTGCTGCTCATGCAGTGCGGCGGCATGCTCGCGCTCGATGTCGGCGTTTGCCTGTCGCAGGCGCAGATAGAGCCCGACCAGATGCTTCGATATCTCGCCGAGTTCGTCATTGGGGAATGTCGGCGGGTCGATGACGTTCTCGCCGCGGTCCATCGCTTCGGAGAAGCTGCGCAGGCGTGCCATGTTCAGCCCGAGGGTGCGCGTCACGAGGTATCCTATGGCGCAAAGCAGCAGAGTCACGCCCAGCATGAACCACAGGAAGTGGCGGTCGGCGCTCAATATGTCGCTCAACGTGAGCGAGTAGGGCAGTGCCGAGCGTACGACCGTGTCTCGGCCGTCATACATGGCCGAATAGAAATAGGCTGTATTGGTGCTTTCGGAGAGGCGCCTGATGGTGAATCCCGTGCCGTTTTGCAGCGCATGAGCTATTTCGTGGCGGCCGCTGTGGTTGGGCATCGCCTCCGGATTGTCGTTGCCCGAGTCGAATCGGACGTTGCCCGAGGCGTCGAGTACGGTCACCCGCAGGCCTTCGAGGTAGTTGCTGTGCTCCTCGAAGAAGTCTCGGGGCGATGCGCCTACGGCCAGCGCATCGAGAAGCTGCATGTTGAATATCTGCAGCTGCGAATTGAGCATCTCGGCCTTGAAGGTCTTTTCGCGTTTGTACTGGAACGAGATGAAGCAACACACCAGAACCAGAGCGAAGGTCACGATGAGCAGGAAAAGCTTGTTCTGATACGATATCTTATTTCTCGAATACATATCCGTATCCCTGACGTGTGATTATGTGTTTCCCGTATCGGCCTGTTTTCTTGCGCAGGCGGGTTATGTTGACGTCGATGGTGCGGTCGAGGACTATCACCTCCTTGTGCCAGATGCGTGCGAGTATCTCCTCGCGCGAGAAGACCACGTTGGGGTTGCGCAGCAGCAGTTCGAGTATCTCGAACTCCTTTTTGGTCAGCGGGATGGTCTCGCCGTCGGCCGTGCAGGTCTTGCGCAGCGTCTCGAGCTTGAGACCTTCGTATGATACCGTGTCGCTGTCGGTATGCGGCGGCACGGCGCTGCGTCGCAGTACGCTTCTGACGCGGGCGACGACCTCGCGTATGGAGAAAGGTTTTGTTATGTAGTCGTCGGCGCCGATCTCCAGTCCCGTCACGGTATCGTCCTCGCCGTCGCGGGCCGTACAGAAGATGATGGGAATGGACGACGTCTGCGGCTTGGCTTTGAGGATCTTGGCCAGGCCCGTGCCGCTCAGTTCTCCCATCATGATGTCGAGTATTATGAGCGAATAGTTCTCGATGGTTTTGGTCAGCGCCTCTTCTGCGCTGTATGCGACATCGGTTTGGAAACCCTCCTTTTCGAGGTTGAACTTGAGGATCTCGCACAGGGCCTCTTCGTCGTCGACTACCAGAATACGTCGGTTGTCCATATAACGTTGGTGTTTCTGTCGGCAAAGATAACTTCAGCATGAACCAAATCCATGCCCGTAACCGATATTTAACGGAAATGTAATATTGCTCGCAAGTCACA
>DXGW01000024.1 GCA_019113665.1 Candidatus Alistipes excrementipullorum | reverse complement strand
ATTTTGAACGAGCGTTCGAGTTTGTCGGTTAAGTTTTCAAACATATATTCGTTGTTGTTTTTCGGCAATTATCCCGCAAATGTAATAAATCCGTTCGATTAGAAAAAGTTTCGGGCCGATATTCGCACTTCCGAAACGCCTGCCGCAGGATTCACAGCAATCCGGCCTCGTAATAGATGACGATCTGTTCGATCATCTTGTCATCGCCCTCCCTGTCGTATTCGAGTTTGAGGTTGTTGCCGAACAGGCGGGCTATACCCTGCCAGAATCCAGCCACGAACCCTCCGCGCAGGTCCTTCACGATCTGATAAGGCGTGTATTCGGTTTCACGGTCTATGAGTTTGACCAGCACCATGCCCTCGAAACGCGTCATACGCTTCAGAACAGGGGTATACTGCGCCTTGATGCGCTTCTCTACGCCCCGTATATATTCGCGCTGCGCCTTCTTCGTAGGCAGGCTGCACAACTCCTTCTCCATGTCCCTCATCTCGGCCTTGGCGGTCTTGGCTATCGGATACACCTTCTTCACGGCCCGCACAAGACGCTGGTAGCGCCGCAAGTCGACCTTCCGCGAAAAGGAGTAAACCGGCAGCATGTGGAACGTCGCTATCGAATCGCCGTTCTCGACCGTCCACTCCTGATACATGAAACCACGCCCTCCCTGTCCGTACACGTAAGGTACGGAAAACACGGCCAGCGCAATTATCATGAGCAGAAATCTTTTCATTGCGGCATTCGATTGTTATAATGGCAAAGATATATATCTTTGCCGAAAAATCGTCAAAAAACAGTTGTATAATAAATTTTGACAGTCATGTTGAACACAGGTTTATCATTCACGAGCCGCACGACGGTATCTTCAGAAAACACGGCAAAAGCCATTGGTTCAGGCGACATGGAGGTATTCGCCACGCCGGCAATGATAGCTTTAATGGAGAACGCGGCAATGCTGGCGGTGGCCGCCGGGCTGCCCGAGGGATCATCGACCGTCGGATCCGAAATGAACGTAACGCATATCAAGCCGTCAGGCCTTGGGGCCGAAATAACGGCCACGGCAGTACTCACGTCCGTCGAAGGACGCAAACTGACGTTCAACGTAGGAGCATCGGACTCCGAAGGCATGATAGGCGAAGGCACACATGTACGTTACATCGTTGACCGCGAACGGTTCCTGGCAAAAACAAGATAGTACCATGAACGCAACCGTAAAAGGTACCATATGCGGCATAATAGCCGCTGTCAGCTACGGCATGAACCCGCTCGGAGCTCTCTTTCTGTACGAACAGGGCATCAATGCCAACTCCGTACTTTTCTACCGATTCACGATAGCGGCGACGATTATCGGCATAATAATGCTGTTGACGAAAAAATCTTTCGGCGTCGACCGCAAACAACTCGGAACCACATGCGTTCTCGGCATTCTGTTCGGCATATCGTCGGTCAGCCTGTTCTCGAGTTTCTACTACATGGACGCAGGGGTTGCCTCGACACTGCTCTTCGTATACCCCATCATGGTGGCGGTGATAATGGCCGCATTCTTCCACGAAAAAGTCTCGATCGCAACGATATTTTCGATTGGACTCGCACTTGCCGGCATCGCCCTGCTGTACAAGGGAGAGGACGGTACGTCATTGAGCGGCATCGGTGTAATGCTCGTCATGCTGTCATCGTTGTCATATGCAATATACATCGTACTGGTCAATCGCTCGTCGCTTGGAATGCCGGCCCTCAAACTCACATTTTACGTACTGATATTCTGTATACTGACCATATCGGCATTTTCCCTGTTCAGCGAAAACGGCAGGTTGCAGATGCTGACTACCCCGTCGATGTGGGGATTCGCCTCGATACTGGCACTCGGCCCGACCGTAATATCGCTCATCATGATGACGCTGTCGGTAAAATACATCGGTTCGACACCGACGGCCATAATGGGCGCGCTGGAACCTCTCACGGCGGTAATGATAGGCGTAACGATATTCGGAGAGACATTCACAGCACGTCTGGCCATCGGAATTACCATGATTCTTATGGCCGTGATATTAATCATAGCCGCCAAATCGGTACATACGCCGCACTGGCATCTGCGGCTGAAACACGGCAAAGCAAAATAAAAAACCGGAAATCGTGATTCGATTTCCGGTTTTTTATTTAGGACCACAAGCTGCTACAACTCGTCAAGCCAGCGCAACAACAGGTTCTGCCACTCTTTCTGATACGAGAAACGGTCGTAGTTTCCCCAACCGTGTCCGCCGGAGGGGAATACGTACATCGAAGCCTTGACACCGTAATATTTCAATGCGGCATAGTACATGGCAGCACCCGCGGCAGGGACCGTACGGTCATCGTCGCTGAGCAACAATATCGTCGGCGGAGTCTTCTCCGTGACGCACTTTTCCATCGAATAGGCGTCGCTCTCACATTCGGTACGGTTACGCCCAAGAAGGTTGTTGAACGTACCGATATGAGTCGTATAGTTGTTGGCCGTGATGACGGGATAGAACAGGATCGAAAAATCGGGTTTGTCCTTCTCCTCGGCAAAGTTCGACGTATATGCAGCCAGATGACCGCCGGCCGAGAAGCCCATTATACCGACCTTGTGGGGGTCGATACCGTACTTGTCAGCATTCTTGCGGACAATACGCAGTGCCTCGATAGCGTCTTCCAAAGGCACCTCCTTATGGCCGTTGGGAAGCCGGTATTTGAGCACGAAACCGGCTATGCCGTTCTTGGCAAGCCACTGCGCCATGAGGAATCCCTCCTGATCCATCGACAACTGGCCGTAACCGCCGCCAGGACAGATGACAACGGCCTGTCCCGTCGCCTTGGCCTTGTCGGCATTGTAGACGAAAAGTTCGGCCGAGGTGGTATTTACCAGGCGGAACGGTTTCTGATTGTACTCCTCTCCCGTCAACTCGTTCGAATGCGGAGCCGTGGAGTTGTCCCAAATCTTTATCGAGCTGTCCTGCTCGTACTGTGCAAAGCATGTCATCGTAGTGAGCGCCATTGCCAAGGTCAGTAGTTTTTTCATATTGTTTTAACAGGTTGTTTTATTTCACGAGGTTGATGATCTTGCCCGGTACGACTATGATCTTCTTCGGAGCCGCGCCCTCAAGCCACTTCTGCGCCTCGGGCACATTGACTATATCGGCCGATATGTCGGCAACCGTAGCCGACAGCGGGTACTCCTTCTTGAATCGCACCTTGCCGTTTACGGATACGGGATACTCGAACGAGTTCTCGACAAGGTACTTTTCATCATACTCGGGATAGCGGGCATCGCAGACCGTAGTCTCATGTCCGCACAGCGACCACAGCTCCTCGGCGATATGCGGTGCGAACGGAGAGATCAGAACCGTAAGGGGCTCCAGTATCTCACGTTTGTGGCACTCGCCGAGTTCGTTGAGGCATATCATGAATGCCGCAACCGAGGTATTGAACGAGAAATTCTCAATATCCTCACGGACCTTCTTTATGGTTTTATGCAGCGTCTTCAGTTCCTTGTCGGTAGCCTTTTCGTCATTTACGGCGAAGTTGCCCTCGCGGTCGAAGAAAAGCCTCCAGAACTTGCGCAGGAACTTGTGCACACCGTCTATTCCGTTCGTGTCCCACGGTTTGGACTGTTCGAGCGGACCGAGGAACATCTCGTACATGCGCAACGTATCGGCTCCGTACTGATCGACAATGTAATCGGGATTAACAACATTGTACATCGACTTGGACATCTTCTCGATGGCCCAGCCGCATATGTATTTGCCGTCCTCGAGAATGAACTCTGCATCGGCGAATTCCGGGCGCCATGCGCGGAATGCATCGAGGTCGAGCTGGTCGTTGCGCACGATATTCACGTCGACATGAATCTCCTGTGTCTCGTAGTCCTTCTTCAGGCCGGCCGACACGAACTTGTTGGTGCCGACAACGCGGTAAACGAAATTCGAACGGCCCTGTATCATACCCTGGTTCACAAGCTTCTTGAACGGCTCCGGCTCGCATACGTAACCGAGATCGTAAAGGAACATGTTCCAGAAGCGCGAATACATGAGGTGGCCGGTTGCATGCTCGATACCGCCAACATAGAGGTCGACATTGCGCCAGTATTCGTCAGCCTCGCGGCTTACAAGCGCCTTGTCGTTACGCGGGTCCATATAGCGGAGGTAGTATGCCGAAGAACCCGCGAACCCGGGCATGGTAGAGGTCTCATAACGCCAACCTTCGACACGTGCCAACGGCGGCTCGCCCTGCTCGGTAGGACCGAAATTCTCGATCGGCGGCAGTTCCAGCGGCAACTCCTTCTCGTCGAGCGGGCGTGCTATGTCATTCTCGTAATATATCGGGAACGGCTCGCCCCAATAGCGCTGGCGCGAGAATATCGCATCGCGCAGACGGTAGTTGACGATGCGGCGGCCTATGCCGCGGCGCTCAACCTCGTCGAACATCACCTTGATGGCCTCCTTGACGTCCATACCGTTGAGGAAATCCGAATTTATGACCTCGCCCTCCTTGGCATCGTACGACGCAACCGACAGGTCGCCGCCGGCTACAACCGGGACGATATCAAGTCCGAAATGGCGGGCAAATGCATAGTCGCGCGAATCGTGTGCGGGTACGGCCATGATGGCTCCCGTACCGTATCCGGCAAGCACATAATCCGAGACGTATATGGGAATACGTTTGCCGCTGAAGGGATTTATGGCATACGAACCTGTCGCCACACCGCTCACGCGTTTGGTCTCGGCGATGCGCTCACGTTCCGAACGTTTCTTTGTCTGCTCGACATACTCCTCGACGGCAGCACGGTTCTCGGCAGTGGTCAGGTCCTGGAGCCATTCGTGCTCCGGAGCAATGACCATGAACGTCACACCGTAGATCGTATCGGGACGTGTGGTGAATATCTCGAGTTTGCGGTCGCTGCCGTCGATGTCGAAGAACATCTGCGCACCGACCGAACGGCCGATCCAGTTACGCTGGATCTCCTTCAGCGAATCGCTCCACTCGAGCGAGTCCAGGCCGTCAAGCATGCGCTGTGCATACGCCGTAACGCGCAGCAGCCACTGCTTCATTCGTTTCTGCACCACGGGATAGCCGCCACGGACAGAAAGGCCGTCCTTCACCTCGTCGTTGGCCAGTACGGTGCCGAGTTTGGGACACCAGTTGACCATCGTGTCGGCGCGGAAGGCTATGCGGTAATTCTGCAAAGTCTGCTCCTTCTCCGTCTCGGACATCGCACGCCACTCTTCGGCCGTAAACGACATCTCGTTCGAGCAGGCGGCATCGACATCGTCCGTACCGTTCTTTTCGAAGGCGGCGACCAGTTTCTCTATGGGTTCGGCCTTCTGCGTACGGCGGTCGTAATAGTGAGCGAACATCTTGAGGAAAGCCCACTGCGTCCACTTGTAGTATTCAGGGTCGCATGTACGCACCTCGCGGTCCCAGTCAAAGCAGAACCCGATCTTGTCCAGCTGCTCGCGGTAACGCGCGATGTTGCGGTCGGTAGTAACCGCCGGGTGCTGGCCTGTCTGTATGGCATACTGCTCGGCAGGCAGTCCGAACGCATCGTAACCCATAGGGTGAAGCACGTTGTATCCGCACGAACGCTTGTAACGCGAATATATGTCGGAGGCTATGTATCCGAGCGGGTGGCCGACATGCAGGCCCGCACCTGACGGGTAAGGGAACATGTCGAGGACGTAGTATTTTGGACGTGACGGATCAATATCCACATGATAGGTCTTGTCTTCCTTCCAGCGGCGCTGCCACTTCGCTTCGAGATCTTTGAAATTGTATTCCATGATATTTACAGAACTTTGCCGTTATAATTTCCGACAAAATTAATAAAAAACATCGTTTCACGCTCTGACTATGGCGATAAATACACAAAAACAGGCCGCTCCTCCCTTGAAACGACAAAACCCTGCCCTATGAGGCAGGGTTTTATACACGGTATTGCCGGCAATGGAATCAGTTGCGCTTGAAAACCAGCAGGGCGTCGATCTTCGCGTCCTTGCTGAAGTCTTCGGGCTGCAACTTTATTTCGCTGTTGGTCGAGTTCAAAGCCCCGCACTTCTTACGGCCCTGATCGGAGAGCAGTTTCGACTCGTCTTCAAAGACGACATTGGCATTATCGCAGGTTACGCTGATAAAATAGCTGTCCTGACTTCCGCCCATCTCGTCATACATGGCCGTCATCTCCACACCCTTCTTCTTGCCGGCTTCACGCACGGACATTGTCGGACAAAGGCCGTTCTCCAATGATACGCGCGGAGAATATACAAGTATACTGCACAACTCCGGAGATGCGGAGGTAACGGTAAACACGGCCACCTTCTCGTCATTCCACCAGAGTGTATAATCATACATTCCGGCCTCGGCATAACGGTCATTGGAAGCCTTCTTCTCGACACGGTTGTAAAGGCCCTCGCCGCTGTTGGAGTTGTCCGCAAAGGGCTTGCCGAAGACAAGCGAACCGATGCCGTCTGCCGTAGCCACGAATTTCTGCGGTTCGACAACCTGCCCCGTGACAGGGTCTACGGTAGCAGCCTGACGTCCGAGATGGAATCCCGACACTACCATAAGGCTGCCTATGACGATATACACGACGGCCAGAACGACGCTGACAATCGGGTTGCGGAATGCACGGAAGAACGCCACTATCGAACGGCGTATCGAAGCCATACGGCCGACAGGTTTCTGAGCGGCGGCTGACTCAGGCTCTGCCTTTACGTTTTCAGCGGTCTCTTCAGCGGCAGGAGCAGGCTGGCGCTTCATCTTTCGGTAACGGAGGGCATATCTTACAACGCCGAATACCATGGCGGCAATCAGCAGATACGGCAGCAGGAATGCGCCGACAGCCAGTATCACGTAGAGAATATAGTAGGCGATTGCATAGGCGACGAAAGCACCGACAACAGGCATCAGGAACATCTGCATAATCTGGTACATACAGCCATTCAGATGATCCTTGTCTACAACCTTGCCGCTGGAATCGACGGTTACCTCAACCACATCTTCCGTAAACAACTGCTTGACGCCATGATAAAGGCCGTAGCAACCTCCGGCAAACGCAACCGGATAGAAGATTACACGCAACCACGTATGGTCGGTAAACATGTTTCCGGTCAAAGGATTGGCAAAACTTACGTCGCCGACAAACACTGCCACAATCGCGGCTATTGCCGACAGCGACATCAACACGAGCGATACCTGAGCAAAGATTACGTCTGTTCCGGCAGAGAGGGAGTCGTTTTTTTTCATGTCAGATTTTATAAGGGTTAGTTATACAGTCGCGAATTTAACCAAAAATATTGATTTCGGCCAAATAAAAAGTCCAATAAATGCATTCCCGGCAAATTATTCAACCGAAAACATGGCGCGGAAATTGAGAAATGAAGCTATTTATTACTACCTTTGCAACATATTATATTAATTTAAGGCATGCACAAATCGGGTTTCGTAAACATAATAGGCAATCCCAACGTCGGCAAATCGACACTGATGAACGCTCTGGTCGGAGAACGGCTTTCAATCATAACATCGAAAGCACAGACCACCCGTCACCGTATAATGGGCATAGTCAACGGTGAAGATTTCCAGATAGTATACTCCGACACTCCGGGAATACTCAAACCGAGCTACAAGCTGCAGGAGTCGATGATGAAGTTCGTCAAGGGCGCCGTAAGCGATGCGGACGTCATACTCTATGTCACCGACACCGTCGAGCAGAGCGACCGCTCGGCCGAGATAGTCGAGCGCATAGCCGCCAGCGGGATACCGACAATAGTCGTCGTCAACAAGATCGACCTCACGACCCCCGACAAGCTCGAAGCTCTCGTCGAGAAATGGCATGCAATCCTGCCGAATGCCGAAATAGCACCAGCTTCGGCAAAGGAAGGGTTCAACATAGGCGGAATATTCGATTCGATATTGCGCCTGTTGCCCGAAGGCGAACCTTTCTACCCGAAAGATACGCTTACGGACAAAACCCTGCGGTTCTTCGCATCGGAGATCATACGCGAAAAGATACTGCTCAACTACGACAAGGAGATACCCTATTGCTGCGAAATAGCGATCGACAGCTACAAGGAGGAGCCGACCATAGACCGTATTGCCGCGACAATCTACGTTACGCGCGACTCGCAAAAGGGGATAATAATCGGTCACCGCGGCGAAATGCTCAAGAAAGTGGGTACACAGGCCCGCATCGACCTCGAGAAATTCCTCGGCAAAAAAGTATTCCTCGAACTCTTCGTCAAGGTCGGCGGCGACTGGCGCAATGACGAACGGCAACTGCGCCGTTTCGGTTACGAGCAGGATTAAACAATTTTCAAAGTCGCCGCAACGTTTATTGATTCGATGAAAAAGACAATATCGGGCATAATAATAGTTCTGTTCGCACTGCTTGTCGGGTTTCCCATTCGCGCCCAGTACAACAAGGAGTATTTCTTCTGGATGGGGCGCCAGCTCATGATGCAGAACGACTACCAGGAGGCCATACGCACACTCAACGTACTGTTGCGTTTCGACGAGGACGCATACGAAGGCTATTTTCTGCGCGGTATCGCCAAATACAACCTCGACGACCTGCTGGGTGCCGAGAGCGACTTCTCGACAGCCATTTCCAAAAACCCGGTATTCACCACGGCATACACCTACCGGGCCATAACGCGCTCGCGTCTGGGCAACTATGACGACGCCCTCAAGGATTTCAAGGAGGCCATAGACCTGCGTCCCGACCTGCCCAACCCGTATTACAGCCGCGGAGTCACACGCCTGCTCAACCAGCAGTTCGAGGAGGCCATTCATGATTTCGACAAATTCATCAAGCAGGAGAAGAAGGTAGCCGACGCATACATAAACCGCGGAGTATGCTACCTCTATCTCAAGGACACGACACGCGCATACGAGGATTTCGACACGGCCATACGCACCAACCGCGAAAACCCCAACAGCTACAACCGCCGCGGAATGCTCTACATGCAACAGAAACGTTACAAAGAGGCAGAGGCCGATTTCGACATGGCCATCAAATACGACTCCAATTACCTGCTGTCGTATTTCAACCGGGCGCTCGTATATTCCGACACCAACAGGCCCATGCAGTCGCTTGCCGACTTCGACAAGGTCATCGAACTCGACTCGACCAATTCGCTTACATACTTCAACCGTGCGATTCTCCGTTCGCGGATAGGCGACTACAACCGCGCCCTGGAGGATTACGACAAGGTGGCATACTACTCGCCCGACAACGTCCTCGTCTACTACAACCGGGCCATACTCTACACCCAGCTCGGCGACTTCGAGAACGCCATCAAGGACTACTCCAAAGCCATTGAGCTCTACCCCGACTTCGCCAACGCCTACCTAAACCGCGGACAGTTGCGCTATGCCATGCGCGATCCCGAAGGCGGCAAGCGAGACAGGGAGACAGCCGAACGCAAAATCGCCGAATACAAGTCGAGACTCAACGACAGCACATATTCGATATACGCCGATACGACACAACGTTTCGACCGTCTGCTTTCGTTCGACAGCAAGTTGTCAGGCAACAGTTTCAAGCGCATAGCCTCCCGTCCCGAGGAGGGCAACGACCTTACACTGCTCCCGCTGTTCAGGTTCACACTCATGAAAGCCGACTCGACAACGGTCGAACTGCCGACGATGCGCTACAAGGCTCAACGTCTTAACGACTTCATGGAGAACATAGACAACAACCTTCTTACGCTCTCATGCCGTGACAGCAACATTCCGGCCGACTCGATCGTGACAATCGACAGGCAGTTCTCCGAAGAGCTGCGTGCAAATCCCGATTCGTGGACAGTGCTCTTCGAACGCGGAATTTCACAGTCGCTCATAAAGCAGTACACCAGCGCTGTCAATACATTCTCGCAGGCCATAGCCCGCAACCCGCAGAATCCGTTCATCTACATCAACCGCTCGACGACACGGGCCGAGATGATAGACTTCATATCGTCGATCGACAATGCGTACCAGCGCATTGCCATAGATTCGGACCCTGCCAACAGGCTTAACAACAACAGTTCGCGCACATACAGCTACGACGAAGCCATAGCCGACCTCGATACTGCCATCGGGCTGTTCCCCGACTTCGCCTTCAGCTACTACAACCGTGCAAACCTGCATGCACTGTCAGGACAACTGCCCGAAGCCTTCGACGACTACACGAAAGCCATCGAGCTGAACCCCTACTTTGCCGAGGCTTATTACAACAGGGGCCTTATACAGATATATATGAAAGATACGCGCAAGGGTTGTCTCGACATATCGAAAGCCGGAGAGCTCGGCATCGACAAGGCATACGAAATATTGAAGAAATACGCCATGGAGGAGTGATAACAACTCAAACAAACATATTATGAATGAAATCATTACAAGAAAACTCAACGATTCGGCATGGGTGCGGTGGACTGCCCTGATACTCATCGCACTGATGATGTTCTTCGGATACATGTTCGTGGACGTCATGTCGCCACTGAAATCTCTGATCGAATCGGCACGCGGCTGGGACAGCAGCACGTTCGGAACGTATGCGGCATCGGAATACTTCCTCAACGTATTCTGTTTCTTCCTCATCTTCGCCGGTATTATTCTCGACAAGATGGGCATACGCTTCACCGGTGTACTTTCGGCCTCGCTCATGGTGATCGGAGCCTCGATCAAATACATCGGCATCAGCGACTGGTTCCAGACGACGGAACTGGCAGCATGGCTCAACAGCTGGTGGACCGTCATGCCCGCAAGCGCCAAGGTCGCATCTCTGGGCTTCATGATCTTCGGCTGCGGTTGCGAAATGGCCGGCACGACCGTCTCGAAAGCCATAGCAAAATGGTTCAAGGGCAAGGAGATGGCTCTGGCAATGGGTCTGGAGATGGCAATCGCCCGTCTCGGCGTCTTCGCAGTGATGTGGCTGTCGCCGTATATCTCCAACAAGTTCGACGGCTCGGTCGTTGCGCCCGTAGGGTTCTGCACGGCATTGCTCTTCGTAGGCCTCATCTGCTACTCGGTATTCACGCTGATGGACAAGGTTCTCGACAAGCAGCTCATAGCCGCCGGTGAAATGGCCGAGGAGAAATCACCCGAAGACGAATTCCATATCAGTGACCTCGGCAAGATCTTCTCCAGCAAGATGTTCTGGCTGGTGGCCCTGCTCTGCGTACTCTACTACAGCGCCATCTTCCCGTTCCAGCGTTATGCACCGAACTTCCTTGAGGTGACGCTCGGCGTCGATGCCGAAACCGCATCGCGACTTTTCAGCTGTTTCCCGATCCTCGCAATGGTACTTACCCCGTTCCTCGGCGCTTTCCTCGACTTCAGGGGCAAGGGTGCCTCGATGCTGATGGTCGGCGCCGTGATCATGGTGGCATGCCATCTGAGCTTCGCATTCCTGCTGCCGGCATATCCGTCAAAATGGCTGGCCGTACTGCTCATAGTCGTTCTCGGAGTATCGTTCTCGCTGGTGCCTGCCGCATTGTGGCCCTCGGTTCCCAAGATCATTGACGAAAAGATTCTCGGTTCGGCATACTGCCTCATATTCTGGATTCAGAATATCGGCCTGTGCCTCGTACCGCTGCTCATAGGCTTCGTGCTCGACGCTACCGGCGGATACCTCATGCCGATGATTATCTTCTCATCGTTCGGAGTGCTCGCATTCATTCTGAGTGCATACCTCAAGATCGAGGACCGCAAAAAGGGTTACGGGCTCGAAGAACCGAACGTAAAGAAACAGTAACAACCACTCACAAAAAAAACGACCGGGTTCAATGCCCGGTCGTTTTTTTATAGACCTCTGTTATCCGGCTGCACATCTCCTCCCAGGAGAATCGTTTCCTCTCTTCAGCCATATTCCGCCGGAAACGTTCAATGTTGCCGTCTTCATTCATGCGGTCAACGGCCGCAGCAACACCCTCAACCGTGGGCGGGCAAACACAACCGACCACATCGTCGGGTACGATCTCGGCAAGTCCTCCTACGTCCGACACGATGATGGGCAGGCAGAAATTGTAGGCAATCTGCGTCACTCCGCTTTGTGTAGCGCTCTTGTATGGAAGAATCACAGCCTCGGCAGCCGAGAAATAATATTTGACATCGCTGTCGGCCACGAAACGGTCATGCAGTATTACACGGTCGCCCAGCGCCCCTATCAACGGCATATACT
>DXGW01000023.1 GCA_019113665.1 Candidatus Alistipes excrementipullorum | reverse complement strand
ATCGCCGACCGGAGCCTGCGAAAGATCTCGGGCATAGTGCTCGGCCGCAAGGTCTCGAAGGCACAGCGTTTGAGCAACTGGGAGGCACAGAGCCTCACGCAGCAGCAGAAAATCTATGCTGCCACCGATGCCTGGGTTTGTCTGAAGATATATGACAAACTGCAGACGGCCTGACGGCCGCTTGCAACATGAAAACGGCGGACGCCTATGCGTGTCCGCCGTTTTTTTCGTCCTGCCGTACTGCCGAGATCAACCCCGAGGCATCTGTGGCGAGGCGCCCCTCTTCGTGCAGCCGTTGCACGGCATCGATTACCGGTTGCGGGTCGCCTCCGATCTTCGCGGCAAGATCGCGTATGGTTGCCGGGCGGCTGCCGAGCTCGGTGCAGATCCTTTCGCAGAGGGCTTCGTCCGTACGTTTGCGCTTACGGCGTGCAAGGCAGATGTCGCAGATGCCGCAATCTTCGGCCCCGGTGTCGCCGAAATAGTCGGAGAGCATGCGCGAGCGGCACTCAACGTCGTTCGATGCGTACTCCGCCATCTTCTCGAAGCGTTCGTGCAGCATCTCCTTGCGGAGCCGGTAGGTCTCGGGGGCGATGTATATGTCCTCGGTCGGCAGCCTCTCCTCGTCGAAAAAGATCATCGGTGAACGGTTCGACGGTATGTAGCGTATGATGCGCATCTGCCACAGACGCTTGAAGAGCTCCTTGACCTTCTCGACGGTGTAGCCGCTGACGGTGGCTATTTCGTTCTCGTCGATGGCCCGGAACTCGGTGAAGACACCGTTGTACATGCGGAGTATGGTCCGCAGGAAGTGGTCGAGGTCGTTGCGCTCGACACGTATCTTGTAGAGATCGTCACGGCTGACGCAGAACATTATGCGCGCCGGGTTCTCCATCTCGTCGGTGAGGGTCAGGTATCCGTTCTGCTGGAGTATCTTCAGCGCGCTCTGCACCTTGCCGGTGAAGATGTGCTCGCGCGCGCAGAAATCATGTATGTTGAAGACGAACGACGACTGCAGCCCGTCGCCTATGGCCACGCGAAGGTAGGAGCAGATCTTTTCGTATATCTGCTTGATCTGGTCGAGCGGCGGAAACTCGTTGTCGATACGGCTGTTTACGCGCTGCAGGTCGTCGGGCGAGACAAGCAGCACGGCATAGCTGCGGCGGCCGTCACGCCCGGCACGCCCAGCCTCCTGATAGTAGCTTTCGAGCGAGTCGCACATGGTGTAGTGGACGACGAAGCGTACGTCGGGTTTGTCTATGCCCATGCCGAAGGCGTTGGTGGCAACCATCACGCGGGTGCGGCCGCAGGTCCAGGCCTCCTGCCGCTGTGCCCGCTCGGCATTCGGCAGGCCGCCGTGGTAATAGTCGGCTTCGATGCCCTCGTCGCGCAGGAACGCGGCAACCTTCTCGGCCCCTTCGCGCAGGCGCACGTAGACGATGCCCGAGCCGGGAACATTGTTTATGATGCGCAGCAACTGTTCGTTCTTGTCCTCAACGTGGCGCACGGCATAGGAGAGGTTGCTGCGGGCAAAACTGCCTCGCAGAATGTTGGGGCTGCCGAACTCCAGCCTCTCCATGATGTCCTCGGCGACCCGTGCCGTGGCCGAGGCCGTAAGAGCCAGCACCGGAACGTCGGGTATGAGTTTGCGTATCTCGGCTATGCGCAGGTATGACGGCCGGAAGTCGTAACCCCATTGGGAGATGCAGTGGGCCTCGTCGACGGCCAGCAGGCAGACGTTCATGCGCTGCACGCGTAGCCTGAAGATGTCGGTGCCCAGACGCTCGGGGGCTATGTACAGGAATTTGACGTCGCCGTAGACGCAGTTGTCGAGCGCTATGTCTATCTGGCGCTGCGACAGGCCCGAGTGTACGGCTACGGCCCGAATGTTCAGCGAACGCAGCCTGTCGACCTGGTCCTTCATCAGCGCTATCAACGGCGTGACAACAATGCATAGACCTTCACGGGCCATTGCCGGTACCTGGTAGGTCAGCGACTTGCCGCCGCCCGTGGGCAGCAGCGCCAGCGTGTCGTGCCCGTCGAGAACGGAGCGTATGATACGCTCCTGCATGGGCCGGAAGCTGTCGAACCCCCAGTATCGCTTCAATATTTTGCCTATGTCGGTGCCGTCAGTCATGTTGCGAAGATACTAAAAATGGAGGGGAGGCTCATGAATTCTGAAAAGTTTTTTATACATTTGTACGCAATTTTACCGTTATGAAGTTCAAAAAGGAATATAAGGTTCGCAATATCGCCGGCGAAAACGTCATAATAATGCAGGGCGAATTAGGCAGTGACGCAACCCGCGTCGTGGCTCTGAACGAGACCTCGCTGTTCCTTTGGAACCGCCTCCAGGGCGAAGAGTTCGATATCGACGGCGTAGTCGACCTGCTTGTCGAGAACTACGACGTTCAGGAACAGACCGCCAGGGCCGATGCCGAAGCCTGGATCGCCAAAATATCGGAATGCGGATTGCTCGAAAGTGAAGAGTAGGAGAATCATATCGTCGCTGCTGCTCGCCGTTTACATGACGGCGATGGCCTTGAACACGCTGGTCGTGGTCATGTGCAACTGCAATGCCTGCCATGTTCATGCGATGCACGCTGCATGCAGCGAGAGATGCCACGCGGCTGCGTCAATGCCATGTCTCTCGCAGCACTGTGAATGTACGCACAGCCACGAGAACCGCACGACTTACGCCATGACCTCGGACGGTGACCGCGCCCTGAAACTCCTGAAGGCGGTGATCGCCGAACTCCCCAAAACACTGGTGCAGGTGCCTTATGCCGGTGATGCTCCGTCTGCCGAAAGGCTTCTGTGCCGCCTGAAGGTCCCGCTTGCCGAGGACCCGCTCGTCTCATCGGGTGCATTGCGCGCCCCTCCCGTAGCAGCATAGTTCCGGACGACGACTTCCGGGACCGACTCCTTTTGTGCGGGCTGCATGACAGCCCGTCTGAAAGAACATGTCCATGCTAATACGGAATCAAGATGAAACATATGAAAAAAATCGTTGCACTTACGTGTGCAACCCTCCTTGCAACAGTACTGCACGCACAGGACATAAACGGTGTGGTACTCGATGCCAACGGCCAGCCCATGCAGGGTGCGGCCGTATACTGGGCCGATACCAATGTAGGCGCCAGCACAAATCCCGAAGGCGAATTCCGCCTGCACAGGGTCAAGGGTTATGACAACCTCGTAGCCACATTCCTCGGATACGACAACGATACGGTGAAGGTCGACGCCTCGATGCCGCGCGTCGAGTTCCGCCTGCATGAAGGTATCGAACTCGAGAGCGTGGTGGTCGAGAGTACGCTCGGCGGCAACTACATCAAGCAGGACGGACTGCTCAAGAGCGAGATGATCTCGTTTGCCGGCCTTTGCAAGATGGCATGCTGCAACCTGGCCGAGAGTTTCGAAAACTCGGCTTCGGTGACCGTGGGCTACAGCGACGCGATATCGGGTGCCCGGCAGATACGAATGCTCGGACTGGCCGGCACCTATACCCAGATACTCGACGAGAACCGCCCGATCATGCGCGGCCTGAGCGCACCGTACGGCCTCAGCTATACGCCGGGCATGTGGCTCAACTCGATACAGGTTTCCAAGGGTATTTCGTCGGTGACGGCCGGGCACGAGGCAATGACCGGACAGATCAACCTCGAACACCGCAAGCCTACCGATGACGAGCGTCTGTTCCTCAACCTCTATTTCGACAGCGAGTTGCGTCCCGAAATCAACCTTTCGACCGCGCTTCCCGTCACCAAGGACAAACGCCTGTCGACCGTGATACTTGCACACGGAATGGTCGATACCAAAAGCCACGACATGAACCACGACGGTTTCCGCGACATGCCGCTCTCGAACCAGGCGAACATCGCCAACCGCTGGCTCTGGCAGTCGGAAAACGGCATACAGGTGCGTTGGGGTGCCAAATATACGCGCGACGACCGTCTGGGCGGCCAGATGGGTTACAAGAAATCGATGCACGACGAGATGGTCGAAAACCGCGACATCTACGGCTCGTCGATCCTCAACCAGAATGTCAACGCCTACCTCAAGGTGGGTGCTCCCGTCGGTGCAGCCGTCTATGACGAGGAGGCGGGTGACGAACTGCGCTCGAATATCGCCTTCGTGGCCGATTACAACTATTTCGACGAGGATTCATACTTCGGCCTCAACGACTACGGCGCACGTGAGCACTCGCTGCTGGCAAATCTCATGTACAACCACTATTTCACGCCCCGCCACTCGCTCATTACGGGAATCACGACTACGGTCGACAAGTATGACGAGACGCTGGCCAACGGCGTGAGCGGCAACAACTACGATTTCGACCGAACCGAAACCGAGATCGGGGCATATGCCGAATACACCTATACGCTCAAGGAGAAGTTCTCGGCCGTGGTGGGTATGCGCGGCGACTACAACACATTCTACCGCAACGGTTACTTCACCCCGCGCGGCCACCTCAAGTGGAACATCACGCCGATAACCGTACTGCGTCTCTCGGCCGGTATGGGTTACCGCTCGACCAACGTCATCGCCGACAACATAGGCATTCTGGCTACGGGCCGCACGATCATATTCGACGGCGATACCTCGTCGAAGTCATATGACCTTTCGCGCGACTTCAACCGCATGGAGAAGGCTGCAACCTTCGGCGGCAGCCTGTCGCAGACCTTTACGCTGGTGAAGCGCCAGGACGCGACGATATCGTTCGACTACTTCCGCACGCAGTTCTTCAACCGCGTCATAGCCGACCAGGAGTGGAATCCGGGATATGTGAACGTATATGCCACCGACGGGCGTTCGTTTACGGACAACTATCAGGTGGACTTCACGTGGACGCCCATCGAGCGTTTCGACATCTTCGCAACGTTCCGCTACACCAATGCCAAGCAGACGATCGAACGTCCCGACGGGTCGACCGCCCTGGTGGAGTCGCCGCTGGTAAGCCGCTACAAGACGCTGCTCAACCTGCAGTATGCGACCAAGTTCCGCCGCTGGGTATTCGACGTGACGGCGCAGTACAACGGCAAGTGCCGTCTGCCGTCGCTCGACGGTGACATCGACATCGAGAACCTCCGCTACTCGAAGGCATATCCCATGCTCTTTGCGCAGGTAAGCTACAAGATCAAGCACTGGGACATCTACATCGGCTGCGAGAATATCCTCGACTACCGTCAGGACAACCCGATACTCGCCGGTGACGACTACACCAAGTTCCAGCCCGGAGTTTCGGATCCCTTCTCGCAGGGATTCAACTCGTCGGTGGTATGGGGACCGCTCATGGGACGCAAGTTCTACATCGGACTGCGATTCAACCTCTATTGATTCAACCGTAAACATTATAATGCCATGAAAAAGATTATGACTTTGTGCCTCGCGGCACTCATGTGCGTCGGCATCGCTTCGGCGCAGCAGAAGGAAAAGGCAAAGGCCGAAAAGAAGATCGTTACGACGGTGTTCTGCACCGATCTCGACTGCGAACACTGCGCTCAGAAGATCATGAACACGATACCGTTCGAGAAGGGTATCAAGGACGTGAAGGTGGACGTGCCGACCAAGAAGGTGACGGTGGTCTACGATGCTTCGAAGAATTCGGACGAGGCTCTGGTCGAGGCTTTCGACAAGATAAAGGTCAAGGCCGAGGTGGAGAAGAAGCCCGAACAGAAATAGGGTGGTGCTGACTGTCGCGGCGGCGAACTGTCTGGTCCGCGGCGGTGAGTACACGTCAGGCGTGGCGTGCGGATTGCTCCGTACGCCACGCTTTATAAATGCCTCGACCGTCTCGGCATTGCCCGCTCCGGGGTAACGGTGGCGCTCGATGCGTCTCGTCAGGCAGGCATTGTGTAACCATATGGCTGTGTGGTTGTGTAAAAAATAATCGCATAGGTTAGTCGTTTGCGAATAATTTATTATCTTTGCGGGACTATTGTTTAACTGATTTAACTTTTTACGAAAATGCCAAAAATGAAAACTAATGCCGCTGCAAAGAAGCGTTTTACTTTCACCGGCACAGGTAAGATCAAGCGTCAGCACGCTTATCACAGTCATATCCTGACCAAAAAGACTAAAAAACAGAAGCGTAATCTCTGCTACTCGGGTACCGTATCGCACGCCGACGAGGCCAAGATCAAGAACCTGTTGGTTAAATAACATTTCCGACAGTACCGCTTCACAAAAATTTTTTTATTAACAAGGGAGTACAATAGCCCCGAAGAACGGGAGAGAAGCCCGTCGCTATCAGCTCCGTAAAAACTTTTAATTTATGCCACGTTCAGTAAATGCTGTTGCGTCTCGCGCAAGAAGAAAGAAAGTTTTGAAACTTGCCAAGGGTAACTTTGGTTCAAGGGGAAACGTTTGGACAGTCGCCAAAAACACTGTCGAGAAGGGTTTGCAGTTCGCTTATGCTCACCGCAAACTGAAGAAGAGAACATTCCGCTCGCTGTGGATCACGCGTATCAACGCCGCAGTCCGCGCACAGGGAATGACTTATTCGGAGTTCATCGGTAAACTCAACGCCAAGGGTATCGCCCTGAACCGTAAGGTTCTCGCTGACCTTGCGATGAACGAACCGAAGGCATTCGAGGCAATCGTTAAAGAGGTTAAATAGTTTGTCCCGCAAGGGATAGCAGGCGGGCAGCCCTTCAGGGGGTTGCCCGTTTTTTTCGAGTCAGCGTCGCCTGCCTGATTTTGTAAATCAGGTTAAAAACGTTATATTTGGGCAAATTAACCCTGATGTGTGATAAATATGAAGAGAACCCTGACTCTGATTCTGGCCTGTTGCATCTGCGTATGTCCTGTCGCCGGCGCAGGCCAACCCGACATGCCGAAAGGTGCTGCCGTGAAATTCCATTTCGACAACAGTGTCACCGACACCGACGGCAACGAAAGCCTATACCTTTTCAACCGCAAGGACTGCAGCGAGGTCACACCTGTTACCGAACCCGATTTCGACCGCGCAACAGGTGGCCTGCGCGTAAACGAATATTATGCCGTCGACTACGATATTTCGAAGTCGAAATGCATCTCGGTGGTCATGCGTGCGCGTCTCGGGCGTATCATGGACGACGACGGCCCTTGTGCTGTCGTGAACAGCAGAAACGAGTATGCCCTGCGCAGCCCGGTATTCTTTGTGGACGCCAGATACGATGCCGTGTTCTGGTACAACGAATCCAAGGAGAAGTCGAGGTATGAGCAGTGGCAGCTGGCGCGCCTTCCTGAGGCCGATGATGACGGTTTCCATACGTATGTGGCGACGTGGGACGGTGACCGCGTGGACCTGTATGTCGGCGATGGACACTATACATGGACCGACGTCCGGCGTTTGAAATATTCGTGCGACCGGCTTGTACTCTGCCCGATGCGTCAGGCCGTGGTGACCGACCTGGCCCTGTACGGACGTCGGCTCTCAGGGACGGAGATAGCTTCCCTGCTCGGGATTGACGGTGTGGGGCCGGCATTGAACGAAGGTACGTTGGACAAGGACTCGCTCGAAGAGTCGAAACGTACGGACCTGCAGTTTAACGGCCTGAATTATGCTGCGCTGATATTGAATGTCGTTATTGCCCTGGGTTGCATCATTTTCCGACGCCGTTCGGACGATATAGCCTATTACCGTTTCGAGGGGAGCGTACTGGCCCTGCTGGTGGCTGGTGTGTCGCTCGTGCCGGTGTGTATTCTCAACGGTTCGAACAAGCCCGTATTCATCGCAGCGGTCATCGTCAGCCTCATATCGTATATTCTGGTGGCGAGAAGACCCGTCTGTCGGGACGAGTGGGAGCGTGAACAGAACGAATTGGCAGCAGGCGCAGGCAAAGACGGTCCGGATACGCGGCATGTGGCAGGCGGCCTTGTAAAGGGGGTATTCTCCTTTCTCGCCGGAGTTGTCGTCTGGGTGTTCTTCAAGGTATTCGGCTCCTTCTTCGGGGCTACCAAGCTGTATGAGGTGTATAAGGACAATCTATATGCCGGTACGGCTACCGGTTTCGACCTGATGCAGTTCGTGTCGAATATTCTCATTTTCGTGTTTCTTGTCGGATTTGCCGTGGCGCTGGCATTCTTCTTATCGCAGATCATAGCAGTGTTGACGCTGTTGTTGCCGCTGGTGGCACTGTTCAGGTACAACATCTTCGACGGCGATTGACGTGTTGCCGGCATCGGCAAACAAAAAGGCTGCAATCTCGCAGGATTACAGCCTTTTCCGTTGGACGCATGTGCGTCCGGTATTATTTGCCCATGTAGCTCTTGATGTAGTGGTGGTGCGAACCGAAGCGCTCGAATGCCGCGCGGTCGAGATCCTCCTGTGCCGACGGGTCGGCTATCGAGATGATCAGGCGTGCACGCTCCTGGAGCGTCTTGCCGTAGAGGTCGACGGCTCCGTTCTCGGTAACCAGCCAGTGGATATGGTTACGTGTGGTAACAACGCCTGCTCCCGGTGTCAGTACCGGAGCGATCTTCGAAATGCCCTTGTTGGTGATCGAAGGCATTGCGATGATGGCCTTGCCGCCCTTCGACAGCGATGCTCCGTAGACGAAGTCGATCTGTCCGCCGACTCCCGAATAGAACTTCGTGCCCAGCGAGTCGGCGCATACCTGACCCGTAAGGTCTACCTGCAGGGCCGAGTTGATGGCCGTAACGCGGTCGTTCTTCGAGATGATGTACGGGTCGTTGGTGTAGCCGACGTCCATCATGCGTACGCCCGGGTTGTCGTCGATGAAGTCGTAAACCTCCTTCGAACCCATCAGGAAGGTCGAAACCATCATACCCTTGTCGATATTCTTGGCCTCGCCGTTGATAACGCCCTTCTTGACAAGCGGAAGCACGCCGTCGGCAAACATCTCGGTGTGGATACCCAGGTTCTTGTGGTTGCCCAGCTGCGCAAGTACGGCATTGGGGATTGCACCGATACCCATCTGCAGCGTGGCTCCGTCCTCGATCAGGGCGGCGCAGTTCTTGCCGATGCGGGTCTCGATCTCGCTCGGCTGTGCGAATTTTGCCTCGATGAGCGGCGTGTCGTCCTCAACGAAGATGTCTATCTTCGACAGCGGTATGATCGCATCGCCGAACGAACGCGGAACGTACTTGTTGACTACGGCGATGACCGTGTCGGCAGTCTCGACGGCTGCAAGAGTGGCATCGACCGACGTTCCGAGCGATACGTAGCCGTGCTTGTCGGGCGTCGACACCTGTATCATCGCAACGTTGCAGGGAACAGCTCCGCTGCGGTAGAGACGCTGTGTCTCGCTCAGGAAAATGGGTATGTAGTCTGCATAGCCGCTCTGCGTAACGGGGCGGACATTGCTGCCTACGAAGAACGAGTCGAGCTGGAATATGCCCTCGAACTTCGGATCGGCATAGGGCGCCGGACCTTCGGTGTGGAGGTGGTGTACGTGTACGTCCTTCAGCTCACCGTTCTCTCCGCGTGCGCACATTGCCTTGATGAGGCACTGCGGTGCCGATGCTACCGAACTCAAGTGGACATGGTCTCCCGACTTGATGACCTTGACAGCCTCTTCGGGTGTCGTGAATTTGATTTGACTGTTCATTTTTTCAGGTTTGAGCTTTGTATGACTTCTATTTGCGTTTTACTTCTACCTGTTCATAGCCCTCGACGATATCGCCTACGCGTATATCGTTGAACGACTCGATGTTGAGACCGCAGTCCTGGCCAGACGTAACCTCCTTGACGTCGTCCTTGAACCTCTTGAGCGATCCCAGTTTGCCCGTGTAGATCACGATACCGTCACGTATGACACGTATGGGCGTGTTGCGCGACAGCTTGCCTTCGCGGACGATACAGCCCGCAACGGTGCCGACCTTCGATATCTTGAAGATCTCCATGACCTCGATCGAGCAGACGATCTCCTCCTTCATGACCGGTTCGAGCATACCCTCGATTGCGTCCTTGATGTCGTTGATGGCATCGTAGATGATCGAGTAGAGGCGGATTTCGATCTCCTCCTGCTCGGCGAGCTTGCGGGCCGTGGCCGACGGGCGGACCTGGAAACCGACGATGATGGCGTTCGATGCGGCGGCCAGCAGTACGTCCGATTCCGAAATCTGACCTACGGCGGCATGTATCACGTTCACCTGTACCGTCTCCTTCGACAGTTTGATGAGCGAACCCGACATTGCCTCGACCGATCCGTCGACGTCTCCCTTGACGATGATGTTCAGCTCCTTGAACGAGCCGATGGCTATGCGTCGGCCGATCTCGTCGAGCGTCACGTGCTTCTGGGTCATGATGCCCTGCATGCGCTGCAGCTGCTCGCGCTTGTTGGCTATTTCGCGGGCCGAGCGGTCATCGTCCATCACATTGAACGTATCGCCTGCCTGCGGTGCGCCGTTGAGTCCGAGAACCTGTACCGGCGTCGACGGCCCGGCCGATTCGACCTTCTTGCCGTTTTCGTCGAACATGGCCTTGACGCGGCCCGTATTAGTACCGGCCAGCATCACGTCGCCGACATGCAGCGTACCGCTCTGGACGAGTACCGTCGATACGTATCCGCGGCCCTTGTCGAGCGTCGACTCGATGACCGCACCCGTGGCCTTCTTGTTGGGGTTGGCCTTGAGGTCGAGCAGTTCGGCTTCGAGAAGCACCTTCTCCAGCAGTTTGTCGAGATTGATGCCCTTCTTGGCCGATATGTCCTGGCTCTGGTATTTGCCGCCCCACTCCTCGACCAGAAGGTTCATGTTGGCCAACTGTTCCTTGATGTGGTCGGGATTGGCGTTGGGTTTGTCTATCTTGTTGATGGCGAACACCATGGGTACGCCTGCAGCCTGTGCGTGATTGATGGCCTCGATCGTCTGCGGCATCACGTTGTCGTCGGCCGCAACGATGATTATGGCTACGTCCGTAATCTTGGCACCGCGGGCTCGCATGGCCGTGAAGGCCTCGTGTCCCGGCGTGTCGAGGAACGTGATCTTCTGTCCGTTGAGCTCGACGCTGTATGCTCCGATGTGCTGCGTGATACCGCCGGCCTCGCCCTCGATGACGTTGGTCTTGCGGATATTGTCCAGCAGCGACGTCTTACCGTGGTCGACGTGTCCCATGACCGTGACGATGGGCGGGCGCGGAACGAGATCCTCCTCGGCGTCCTCGTCGCTCTCGATGGCCTCCTGTATCTCAACCGATACGAACTCGACCTTGAAGCCGAACTCCTCGGCTACGACGGCCAGCGCCTCGGCGTCGAGCCGCTGGTTGATCGAAACCATAAGTCCCAGGTTCATGCATGCCGTGATGACCTGTGTCACCGGGACGTTCATCATCGTCGCAAGCTCGCTGACGGTCACGAACTCCGTGACCTTGATGATCGAGCGTTCCTTTTCCGAACGTTCGATCTCCTCGTTCATGCGCTCGGCTACGGCCTCGCGCTTCTCCTTGCGGTATTTCGCACCCTTGCTCTTGGCGCCCTTGGCCGTCAGGCGGGCAAGCGTATCCTTGATCTGCTTCGATACCTCCTCCTCGCTGACCTCGGGACGTACTACCGGTTTGGGAGCCTTGTTGTGTTTCTTGTTCTTGCGGTCCTCGTGCTTGTTGGCCTGCTGGTTGTTCTGTCCGCCCTGTCCGTTTTTGGGCTGGTTGTTATTGTTGTTGCGGTTCTGTGCCCCGGCCTTGGCTACGTCGACCTTCTCCTTGTTCAGGCGCTTGCGTTTCTGCTTGCCGCCCGGAACCATGCCCGTCACGTCCATCGTGCCAAGGATCTGCGGTCCGGCCAGTGTCGTGGTGTTGGGACGGAAAATGTTGTCCTTGTGAGTCGCCGGCTTCTCCTCGGCTGCAGTTTCGGCCTTCGGCTGTTCGGCTGCTGCAGGAACACTCTCCGCAACCTTCTCCTCAATACTCTCGACCTTCACTGCCTCTGCGGCTGCGGGCTCTTTCTCCACGGGCTTCTCCTCGACATGCTCAATCGGCGCAGCGGCCTTTTCCGGCTCGGCTGCAACCTTCTCGGGCTCGGCGGGTTTCTC
>DXGW01000003.1 GCA_019113665.1 Candidatus Alistipes excrementipullorum | reverse complement strand
GTCAACCGATAGCGATGTGGTATTCCAACTCTCGCCGGACGCAGGAGCCAAGTATGCCAAGGTCGCCGATCTGTTCAACGGCAGCCGCAAGGTGACGTTGATATACAGCGAGTCCATAGACCGTGAGTTTGAAAGCGAAGTGCTGGCATTGCTTGCCGGCCGCAGCTACGATACGTTCAAATATGCGTATGAGCACCCGTCCGTGATCGAACAGCGTCAGAAGGAGCGCGAAAGGCTGGGTATCGACTCCGACGAGCCGGTCAGCCCGAGCGACATGTCACCGCTTCTGCGTGGCGGAGGCAACAACGTGTTCGTGGTCCTTGCGGACAATGAAACCGACGTGGACAGAATCCTTACGGCAATAGCTTCGGCTAATATTTCGCTTACGGCGCGTACACGCACGGTGGCGCATTTCGTAGTCCTCGGAAATTCCAAGTGGAACAGATACTCCAATATCGACAAGTCGATATTCTTCCAGGACAGGGTTGTGATGCTGACATCGTACAGCGCGCGTCGTGAAGACGAACGTATCAAGGCTTTCGACGGCCGGTACGTTTCCGAATTCGAGGCTGTGCCGTCTCTCTATTCTTATCGAGGTTATGACGCTGCCGTCATGTTCGGAAACGGAATGTTCGACGACATTCGTTTCGGAATGGAAACAAAGCGCTATGTGCCGCTCCAGACTCCGTATACGTTCCGGCGTGACGATTCCTCGCGTACGCGTGTAAATGAAGAGTGGGTGCGCCTCGACTACAACAACGACTTTACGATAACGGCTCAATAGATAATATAAGTATATGGCTAACGTGCGCAACACCATACCGGAAAAGACCATCGAGCGACTGAGTGAATACAGACGTACGCTCCTTCTGTGCCACAAGCAGGGTATTACGCACATATTTTCGCATATCCTTGCCGGTATTCACGGCATTACTGCCGTGCAGGTGCGCCGTGACCTTATGCTCATCGGCTTTTCGAGCGATACGAAGAAGGGCTACGACGTCAAGGTCCTGATAGACTTCATAAACAACATTCTCGACAGCGAGAATACGATGAACATAGCAGTCATCGGTATGGGACACCTCGGTCAGGCCATAACCAAATATTTCAACGGCAAAAGGCTCAAACTGCGCATTACGGCGGCTTTCGATGTCGATCCCGAAAAGGTCGGACATACGATAGATGACATACCGTGCTACCATATGGACGATTTCGAGGAGGTTGCTTCGGCCAACGACATAAGTATCGTGATCGTGTCGTCGCCGACGAAGGTCGCTGCGCGCCTCGTGCTTCCTATTATCAATGCCGGTATCAAGGGGGTGCTCAATTTCACCTCGGCACCGCTCAACTTCCCGCAGGGCATTGTCGTGGAGAACTACGACATTACGACCATTCTGGAAAAAGTCGCCTATTTCGTGAAGGAAAACGAGGAAAACAACAACAACTGACAATGAGGGTATTCAGAGGGTTCGATGAGCTTCCGCATTTCAGGTGCGGTGTGGCGACCATCGGGTCGTTCGACGGTGTGCACAGCGGTCACCGCATACTTCTCGATACGGTTGAGTCGCTTGCCCGCCAGCATGGCGGCGAAAGCATAGTGCTGACATTCGAACCCCACCCGCGTATCACGCTCGGTTGTGCCGAAGGCCTTAAATTACTGACCACGACGGAGGAAAAACTCGTGTTGCTTGAGCGTGCCGGTGTCGAAAATGTTATAATCATACCGTTTACCGTGGAGTTCAGCCGTTTGACCCCTCAAAGATTTCTGGAGGAATACATAAAGGGCAAGGCTGGAATCAGCTACCTTGTGGTCGGCTACAACCATCACTTCGGGCGAGACAAATCGGGTGATTTCAATTATCTTTCATCGTCCGGCGAGGAACTGGGCCTGCATGTGGTGCAGGTAGCACAACACCTTGTCGACAAATCCAAGGTCAGTTCGACCATAATACGTCGCCTTATTGCGGCCGGAGATATGGAAGAGGCCGACAAACTGCTCGGCAGCAGATACATGCTCATGGGTATGATGGACTGTACCGGAGCAGTCGTGTCACCGGATAGAGAGTATAAACTTCTGCCTCCGGCCGGAGAGTATGATGTTCTTGCCGACGGTAAACCGGCCAAGGCAACAGTCGATGCCGGGGGAAGTCTTCATGTCGACGGATTGTCTGGAAAAACAGAACGTGTAACTATTGAATTTTGACATATGATAACTTACGATGTGAAAATCAGGGTATGGTACAAACATACCGATCAAATGGGGGTTGTACACCATTCAAACTATATCTGTTATTATGAAGAGGCACGCTCGGCATTTATGCGCCATATCGGGACCTCGTATGCCGATATGGAGGCCCGTGGGGTAGTGATGCCCATACTGCATGTAGAATCGGACTACCGCCGTTCGGCATATTACGATGATGAACTTACCGTTCGTATCAGTGTTTCCGATGTGCCGAAGGCGCGTTTCATAACAAACTATGAGGTCTTCAACTCGAAAGGAGAGTCGCTGAATACCGGATCCACGACGCTCGGTTTCCTGCGCAAGGACAACATGCGGCCATGCCGGGCCCCGCAATGGTTCGTCGACCTGCTGATCGCCAACGGACTTGAATCGGACAATTAGTTGTCCGATTTTTTTGTGTTGGCATGAACGGACTGACATAATGGC
>DXGW01000002.1 GCA_019113665.1 Candidatus Alistipes excrementipullorum | reverse complement strand
CTGGTTCGAGCCGTCAAGTTTCATGATCAGGTTGTCGAGAACTATGACATGGAACTTGCCCACGTTGAACGAGTAGTTGCGCGGGCCGAGATTCTGCTCGAAATATTCGGCACCGGCATCGTCATCGGCCGCCTTCGTATTATTGTCGTGGTTGCCTATGACGCTGTATGTCGGATAGTCGAGCTGGGCTATGCCTGCGAGATAGTCGGCGTAGAGATTCATGTTCTCGTGTACCAGGTCGCCGAGCATCATTCCGTAAACCGGACGGTCGGTGATTGTCGAGGTATACTCCTTCATGTCGCGCCACATGTCGTCGCAGCAGTCAAGCGAATGGTATGCGAAGTTGTCGTAACCGGCCGTACGCGCACGGGGCTGCGGGTCGCCCGCCACAATCATGGTGAAACGGTCGGCATTGCCCTGTATCTTCTCCAGCGTAAAGCGCAACTGGTATACGCCGTTGATCAGCTGGGCATCGCCCTCGCCGAGACGTTTGTAGTACTGGGCCTTGCCCCCCTCAACCGGCACCTTGTAGCCTGACGGCAGGACGACATACACGAACTTCACCTTCGAAAGGTCGCTGTCGATCTCGAAACGACCGTCTCCGCCGGTCTTGACGCACTTGTAGCCGTCGGAAACGACAACACCCGACATGGTGCTGCCGCTGTTGTCGTAGATGATTCCGCGGACAGTGATCTCCCCCATCGGTTCCTTGTTGTCCGAGCCGGAAGCGGATTCCTTCGTGCACGATACGACGCACGAAGCGATCACCGCAAATATCACTATCCAATAAAAACGCTTCATATGTTTCTGACTTTTGAAATATGCTCCAACAATTTCACGCCCTCGTCCAGCAGATGAGCCACCTCGGCGTCATCATGGCCTTCGGAATAGAACCTTATGATGTTTTCCGTCTCCGAACTGCGAATCAGCAGCCAGCGGCAATCGCCTTCGAGAATCATCTTCACGCCGTTCACCACGCCACGGCTGCTTGCGAAGGTCACGATGTTGCGTACGGCAAAACCTGCCAGCGCCGCAGGCTCGTCCTCGCACAGCCAGGGCAGCAGCATGTTCTTGTCCGGACGGTCGTAGTGCATGTCTATGCGGTCATAGAATATGTCGCCCAACTCGCGCAGACGGTCGGCCGCATATTCCGACAATTTGGCATACGGCGATACGGACAGCATCTCGGCCATCAGCAGCGACGAGAAGACACCGTCGCGCTCGGGAATGTGCATGCCGTAACCGAAACCGCCGCTCTCTTCACCGCCGAACGCCACCTCATGGGCATACATTATGTCGGCGATATACTTGAAGCCAACCTGCACGTCATAGACCGGCGTCGACTCCGACTCGAAGTCTACACGTATGCGGTCCGAAACCGAAGAGGTCTTGACTATACCGCCCGGAGCCTTGCGGACGCGCTTGAGGTAATCGACTATCAGCAGAATGGTCTTCTGGGCCGACAGCCACTCCCCGGTATCGAGACATACGCCCAGGCGGTCGGCATCGCCGTCGGTTGCTACGCCGAGCGAATATCCGCCCTTGCGCAACGTCTCCATCAGCGGGCCGAGATTCTTCTCGATCGGTTCGGCCAGACGGCCGTGGAACGTTTCGGAAGCCTCTCCGAAAATGGTATCGGCCTTGCAACCATGCTTGCGCAACAGGCTCTGCGTCAGTTCGAGTCCAGCGCCGCCCATACTGTCCACCAACACCGATATGCCCGAACGGCGAATGGCGTCGAAATCTATAAGGCGTTCGATTTGTCCGATATACGCCGGCATCATGTCGACCTGCGATACATGCTCCGTCGAACGGACCACGGCCGAGACGCCGAGATATTTCTCGACCTCGCGGGTCTGCTCGAGCGAGAACGGGCCGCCGAGCGACGACTTGAACTTTATGCCGTTATAGACCGGCGGGTTATGCGATGCCGTGATCATTACTCCGGCCGCACATTTTTCGTGCATGGTCGTAAACGACAACACCGGCGTTGGCGTCACCTTGTCCGACAGCAATGCCTCGATGCCGTTTCCGGAGAGCACCTCGGCGAATATCCCGGCAAAAAGGCGCGAATTGCGGCGCGTATCATACGACAGTGCCACGCGGCGGCAGTCGCCGACATTGCCGGCGTTTATGAAGTCCGAAAAAGCCTGTGCGACTACGGCAACGCTCTCCTCGTTGATCTGCGAATCGAGCAGGGCCCGCCAGCCGTCGGTTCCGAAAAATATCTCCATACCAGCCTCCTGTTTATTTTACGGCCGCGCCGCGCACGGCATCGGCAAACCATTGAGTGATAAGATGCGGGCGCGTAATGGCCGATCCGACAACTACCGCCCAAGCACCGGCCTCGATGGCCGAAGCAGCCTCGACGGGGGTATTGTAACGTCCCTCGGCAAAGACCGGGCAGCCGGGCAGAGCCTCGACGCATCGTTTCAACATCTCGACCGAAGGTCCGTGTTTCGACTCTTCGGCCGTCTGCGGAGTATATCCGCACAAGGTTGTGGAGACGCAGTCGGCACCGGCCTCGCGGCAGGCTACGGCCTCCTCAACGGTCGAGATGTCGGCCATGATCGAGACTCCGGCATAGCGCTGCTTGATGGCACGGATATACTCCGGACCGGTCAATCCTCCCTCACGCTGGCGGAAAGTACCGTCAACGGCAATCAGCGGAGTATGGATCGCTATCAGCTGTTCCACCTCGGCGAACGATCCGGTTATACGTACGAAACCATCGTCAAAATGCGATTTGGTCAGGCCGATAACCGGCAACTGTATGTGGTTTATTATATATTCCGTCTTTTCGACGCCGCACGAACGTATGGCTGCTGCGCCGCCCGTAACGGCACACTCGGCAAATGCACACACACCCTCGGGCGAATTGAACGGAGAGCCCTCCTCGGCCTGGCACGACACTATCAGCCGGCCGTGCACCTGTTCAAATATACTCTGTTCCATTATATTTTCTATTCAAGTTTGGTTTCAACATATACGGCATAGTGGTCCGAAGGATACATGCCGTTGGGATAACTCTCGTCGTCGGCATCGTAAAAATCGACACGCACCCTGTCGTTCACAAAGATGTAGTCTATGCGTACCGGTTCCACGCCGCCGAAATTGTGAGCCGTACCCTCGGGACCTTCGACAGTGGCGGCAGCCTTGCGCGAATCGGCAAAATGCGACGTGAACTCCGCATAGGCGTCCGTATCGTCGTGGCTGTTCATGTCACCGCAGATAAAGAGCGGAGCTCCGGCAGCCAGCCTTGCAGCCTCACGGCATACGAGGGCAGCACCTTCACGTTTCGCCACGGCACCGCGATGGTCGAGATGCGTATTGAAAACACAGAACTCCATGCCGCTGCGGCGGTCGCGGAAACGCGACCATGTACAGTAACGGTCATATTTTGCGTCCCAACCCTTCGAAAAAGGCTGCATGCTCTCCGAAAGCCAGAAGGTCTCGGTATGCAGAAGTTCGAAACGGTCGGACCTGTAAAGAATCGGGTTGTAGAAACCCTTGCTGCCCACATAGGCATATCCCGTGATACGCTGTATGTCCTCAAGCTGGTTGGCCAGCACCTCCTGCATGCAGACCACGTCGAAATCGTGGCTGATGATGATCTTGCAGAGGGAATCGCGACGCAGACGCCATGCATTGACCGTCTCACGGTCACGCGGCATGTCGCCGCGGATATTGTATGTGCACAAACGCACGTCGCACGGACGCGGGCGCTTCGCCTGCACCTCAGCACCCCACGGGAAGGCCAGCAGGCAGAGTGCAAAAACCGCCGGGATCAATATTTTTTTCATATTCATCATATCATTTTGTTTTTGCGACGACGCGATTCAGCAAGTATGATTACAAGCAACAGCAGCGATACGGCTGCGGCGGCCACCCAGAAGACACGAATGGCATGGAAATCATATACTGCCACACCGTCGACCATTGTTTTACGCGACTCGATCAAAAAGCCGCTGACTATGTCCTGGAATCCCGCAGCCATGTAGCTCGACACTCCAATGACGCCCAAAGCTGCGCCCGTAGCCTCCTTCGGGGCAATATCGACAGCCATAAGCCCGCCGAGGAAACATATGAGCACGCCCACCGATATACCGAACAGGATCATGGCTATGACATCGAGCGTATGCGACCCTTTGGGTCCGAACAGGAACAATGCGAGAGCCACAAGGTTCATCAAGCTGAACAGACAGGCCGGAACATTGCGGTCGCTGTGGAACAGTTTATCGGATACAAGGCCCGAAAGTACCGTTCCCACAATGCCGCACACCGAACTGACCGATATGAGCGAACTCGACGTCACGAGATCATATCCCTTTTCAGCCTCGAAATAGTAGACACCCCAACTGTTCACCGCATAACGGCTTATGTACATGAACCCGCTCGCCAAAGCCAGGGCCCAGATCAATGGGTTTTTCAGTACCTCAAGTTGTTTGCTGTTGACCGAATTGCCGGTTTCCTTTGCGGATTCAGCGGTTTCGGGCGTCGGCACATAGCCCTTTGGCGAAGGTTTGAGGAACATGAATATCAGCACCACGCCTATTGCACCGAGACAGGCAGCACTCATGAATCCGTACTGCCAGCCAAGTCGGCCTACGACAAACGATGTAAATATGAATGTCAGCGCCTCGCCTATGTTGTGGCTTGCACTCCAGAAACCGTATACGGTTCCACGCTGCCGGCTGTCGAACCAACGGTTCAGCGCGATTACACTGCACGGCCCACCCACGGACTGTACCCAACCGTTAACGGCCCACAGTATGACGAAAGCCCAAAACGGCACGGCAAAACCCAAAGCAAAATTCACCAGCGTAGCCACAAGCAGGCCGCCGGCCATAAGGTAGCGTACATTGACGCGGTCGGCCAGGAATCCGTTCACGAATTTGCCGACGGCGTACGAGAAGAAGAGGGCCGAGCCGATGATACCGAGTTCCGTCTCGGTCAGATAACCGGCATCGACAATGGGTTTCTTTACTACATTGAGGCTCAAACGGCACACGTAAAAGAGTCCGTAACCGATCGTGGCGGCTGCAAAAACCGCCCATTTGTTGCGATTGTACCGAGCCTGTTCCGATTTGTTCATCAACAGTAATTCAGGTTTGTTTATTTATTTGTTGAGCCGGCCGGAAACCTCCTCCGACATTATCATTTCCAATTACGGCATATGCCGGCATTCACGACATGGGTCCCGAAATGGCATGTATTGCATGGATATCCGACAAAACCGTGACGAGACCCGAACGGAGAGCCGCCGACAGCGGCTCTCCGAACGAATCTGCGTCAGCAATAGCGATTATTCCTGGCCGTCCCAGATATAGTTGTCCGTAAATGTTCCGTTAGCATCGCCGCAGACCTGAGCCTCGGTCATGGCTACGCCATCAATGGTGCCGCCGAAACCGCAGTTCGATATCGTTGCGCCGGCAACGGTCTGGGCTGCTACACCGCCCGTTACAAGAGTCGCTACACCTGAAACCAGAGCACCATAATATTTTGATCCGGTTACCTTCGAAGCACTATCGACAAAAGCCGCAATACCTCCGACGAACGGAGTTCCGCTGGTGCTATTGAGCGTAGCCTTACAGGTGCAACCGTCAATGGTTGATGATACCATATAAGCCGCAATTCCGGAAGTATATGCTGCTATGTTGCTGTCCGTACTCATATAATTGCGGCAATCGCTGACATTTGCGAACTCGGCATAACCTGCAATACCGCCAAGGAATCCGCGTTTGCCATAAATTGTCGAAGTCGAAGCCTCGCAATTCACCACCTCGGCACGGTTGCTGTCGTCGGCACCTATGATAGCACCGACAATACCTCCTGCGATACCGGTCGTCGTGGCAATATTGGTAGTCAAATTATTATTCCAGATACCCTGTCTCAACTCACCGGTATTTACACAATTTTCTACACGCGAAGCAACGCCCCTTATACCGCCAACTATACCGCCGAGCGCATTACCGGAATTCTTGCTGACATTGGTCGCATCATTGCTTCTGGTTACGCTACCGGAATTAATACAGTCGGATATAATTATGGCCTTGTCGCTGTTCATTCCAAGAATACCACCGATATTGGTATTCTTCAATACGCCCGACAACGTGAAAGTAACATCGCCCTTGTTCTCTACACCACTGATCGAAGCCGTCGAATTGCCGACAACTCCACCCTGTGCATAAT
>DXGW01000022.1 GCA_019113665.1 Candidatus Alistipes excrementipullorum | reverse complement strand
GGCACCCCAAATCGTCTACCGAGAACGAGCGTACGACGACTGTGATCGAGACCGAGCATGGCCATGAGGTGTTGTTCCGCCAGATTGCCGGTGTCGTTGCCCGTCGTATAGTATCATATGTGAAGGTGGGCAATAGCGTAAAACAGAATGACGTGTGCGGTTTTATCAAGTTCGGCTCGCGTCTTGATATACTGATACCGAAGAACAGCGAACTGCTCGTTGAGATAGGCGACCCCGTTGTAGGTACGCAGACTCCGCTTGCAAGGTTGAAATAACAAGTGTATAAAATGGCTGATAACAGACAGAACATATGGAAATACGTTGTCGGCATCTTGCTGACGGCTGTCATATTGTTTCTGGTATGGTACTTCAGTTCGGTTGTCATCTACATACTTGTGTCGGCCGTTCTGGCCATTGTCGGGCGTCCGCTCGTAAGGCGTATTTCGATGTTGAGGATCAGACGCTGGTCGGTTCCGCGCTGGCTTGCCGCCTTCCTGACGCTGCTGGTGATATGGGTCGTATTCCTGACCGTATGCTCGTTATTCATACCGTTGGTGGCCAATAAGATGTATCAGCTGGCCACGCTCGATTTCAGTTCGGTGCTGAAGACGGTCGAGGAGCCGATAATGCGGGCACAGGAGTATCTGCATACTTTGTTCATGATGCCCGAGTCGAAGTTTTCGTTGAGCGACATAATTGCAAGTTCTCTCGGTAAGATTATTGATTACAATACGCTGAATTCGGCATTTTCGTCTATAATCAATATAGGCATGTCGTTCTTCATTGCATTTTTCTCCATCTCGTTCATAACCTTTTTCTTCCTCAAGGAGGACGGGTTGTTCTACTCGATGGTCAAGGCCATGTTCCCGCAGCGGTATCAGGACAACGTAACCCGTGCGCTCGACAAGATTACGATACTCCTGTCCAGATATTTTACCGGCATACTGGCTGAAAGTGCCATATTGATGACCGTCATTTCGGTTGTCATGATAATTTTCGGTATGAGGACCGAAGACGCGTTCTTTATAGGTCTGGTCATGGGCGTGATGAATGTTGTTCCGTATGCCGGTCCTCTGATGGGTGGTATTGCGTCGGTATTCGTCGGAATAGTGACTCCGATAGAGGGTTATACGGTAGGACATACGGTGTTGGTTATAATATGTTCGCTGTTGACGGTGAAGTGTCTCGACGACTTTGTCCTGCAGCCGACACTCTATTCCGAACGTGTCAAGGCCCACCCGTTGGAGATATTCATTGTGATATTGCTTGCGGGTTCGCTTGCCGGAATCCTCGGTATGTTGCTTGCCATACCTTCATATACCGTTCTGCGTGTGTTTGCCAAGGAGTTCTTCTCGCAGTTCTCGTTGGTGCGTAAATTAACCAAGGAGGTTTAACGATGATTGTTATCGAAGGTGAAGTTATTCACGGCCAGCAGTTGGGGCGCCGCATAGGGTTCCCGACTGCCAATATGGAGATAGGCAATGTCGATGTCGAAAACGGGGTCTACATGTCTCGTGTTATCATTGACGGCAATCAATACAGAGGTATGTCGAATGTCGGGGTGCGTCCGTCGGTTGACGGCAAGCGCCGTTTGCTCGAGACCTTTATTTTCGGTTTCGGCGGCGACATCTACGGGCGCCGGATACGCGTGGAACTGTTGTGCAAGGTGCGTGACGAGAAGAAGTTCGAGTCGATAGGCGCCCTGAAGTCGCAACTCGAACGCGACTCTGAGCAGATTCGGTCGCTTTAGATTATTGTCAATATATGAAGAGAGCCTTGATTCGTGAATGAATCAAGGCTCTCCTTTTAAGCCTGCAACTCCTCCAACCTCTCGAAGAACACACCGAAATCGGAATGGGTGTCGGCGAATTTGTCGTATGAGAATTCATTGTCTCCACTCTCAGGAACATCGGAAATCATCTTAACGGCCATTACCGGGACATTGCCGCACTCTTCGGCTGCAATGGCTATGGCCGTGATTTCCATGTCGAAGATGGCCTTGTCGACGTCGAAACGCCGCTTTATGTCGCCGGCAATGGTGGCGTTGACGAACGAGTCGCCCGTGAAGACCGTTATCGGGTCCTTGCCTTGCAGCATTCGGGGATCGGTAATTTCGGGTATAAAGCCTTCCGGTATGTCGCAGTCATGGTACATGGCCTTTTCGGGCATGACAATCTCTCCCTGGCGGAATCCGAGTGAACCGGCGGCATAGCCCATAACGGCTACAAGGTCGAATTTGCCTGCGTCGGCCGTAAGAACACGGGCGATGTTTGCGGCGGCGGCAGCTTTGCCTATGCCGCATTTGATGACGGTATAGGTGTGTCTGGACTGGCGTTTCGCGGCATGTACGGCATTGGCGTATTCGCGTTCGGTTGGGGCTGCTACGAGAATGTTCATTTTATTCCAATTTTAGCCTTGTGTCCGGATATGAATCCGTGCATGGGGCATCATATCTCGCCCGAACATGCAAATCCCATTACAGGCCATATGTTGTCGTTCGCGGGCAGCAGTATGCGTTCTGCATCTTTGTGCGGCAACGCTGCAACTGTGAAACCCGGTATTTCTCCCTTGTGCGGAGAGACCATATGGCCGAAACCGAACGTCGGCTGATCTGTGCTTTCAGTTATTTGTTGTTGCGGTTGTTGTATGCTTCGAGGGCCTTGCCCAATATGAGCAGTGCACGCTGCAGGTCCTCTTTTTTCAGTATGTATGCTATTCGTACCTCGTTGCGGCCCATCGAAGGATCGGTGTAGAATCCCGATGCGGGCGCGAGCATTATGGTTTCGCCCTCGTATTCGAAGTCCGTAAGGCACCATGCGCAGAACTTGTCACTGTCGTCGACCGGAAGCCTTGCCACCGTATAGAATGCACCCATCGGGATAGGCGAGTAGACGCCCGGTATCTTGTTGAGCCCGTCGATAAGGCATTTGCGGCGTTCGATATACTCCTCATATACGTCTATGGTGTATTGCCTCGGGGCGTCGATCGAGGCTTCGGCAACGATCTGGCCGATAAGCGGGGGTGACAAACGTGCCTGGCAGAACTTCATGACGGCCGCATGCAACTCCTTGTTCTTGGTTATGAGCGAACCGATGCGTATGCCGCATTCCGAATATCGTTTCGACACGGAGTCTATCAGAACCACGTTGTTCTCGATGCCTTCGAGGTGGAATGCCGAGATGTACGGCGACCCCGTGTAGATGTATTCGCGGTAAACCTCGTCCGAGAAGAGGAACAGGTCGTACTTCTTCACCAGATCGCGTATCTGGTTCATCTCCTTGCGGGTATATAGGTAACCGGTCGGGTTGTTGGGGTTGCAGATGAGTATTCCTCGTGTACGCTCGTTGATCAGCCGTTCGAAAGCCTCGATGCCGGGCAGCGAGAATCCGTCCTCGATTGTCGAAATGACCGGTCGTATTACGGCGCCGGCCGATATCGCGAAGGCCATGTAGTTGGCATATGCCGGTTCCGGGACGATGATTTCGTCACCGGGATTGAGGCACGACATGAATGCGAAGAGTACCGCTTCGGAGCCTCCGGTCGTAATGATTATGTCGTCGGCCGTCAGTTTGATCTGATACTGGTCGTAATAGCCAACGAGTTTTTCGCGCAGCGATCGGTATCCGTCGCTCGGGCTGTATTCGAGTACCTTGCGGTCGATATGTTTCAGGGCGTCGAGACCGACCTGCGGAGTGTGGACATCGGGCTGTCCGATGTTGAGATGGTATATTTTCGTCCCGCGTGCCTTTGCGGCTTCGGCCAGCGGCACAAGCTTGCGGATCGGTGAGGCAGGCATCTCTTCGGCCCGCTGTGAAATTCGAGGCATAATCTGTATTGTTTACGTAAACACAAAGATATGCAAATTTTTGTTAGCGGAATAAAAAAGCGGGGCTTTTATCAAGCCCCGCCGTGTCGGACGGATTAAAGTATATACATCTATTCCTTTATGGTGCAGTAGAAACGGCCTGTCATCGTGCCTTCGCTGAAATGGAGCGTAAAATTGCCGTTGACCGTATCTTCGTCGCGTGAGGTAATCTGGAATGAACCCTTGTCGGCTGTTTCGCCCATGATACCTTTCGTCACGGTAGCATACGGTATCGAATTTTCCTTACAGTATTCCGGATATTCGTCGATGTCTGTCCCGCTGTCCCTGATGCCGAGGTCATATTCCCTGCCAACCAGTTCATCAAGCGGTCCGGCCGGAAAGTATATCTCTACCATATATGTGAATGTCGTCATTCCGGCTTCCGTGCAGAGGTACGATACGAAACAGAGGAAACCGTCTGTCTCGTCCGGACATATTCTCGGAGTTATCTGCCCTGTGGGGCTGAGTATGGTTTCGACACGCCTCTGGTCTATGTAGGTCTCGCCGTT
>DXGW01000021.1 GCA_019113665.1 Candidatus Alistipes excrementipullorum | reverse complement strand
TAACCTTATTCATTGCAATTTCAATCACGGCATCATTGGCGGCACAACCGCGTGCCGAATATCCGCGCCCGCAGTTCGAGCGTAGCGAATGGATCAACCTCAACGGAGAGTGGAGCTACAGTCTCGACAACGTAAACACTGGCTTCGAGCGCAGGCTGTTCGACAGCAAGGGCTTCGACGACAAGATCATCGTCCCGTTCTGTCCCGAAAGCAAACTGTCGGGTGTCGGGCACAAGGACTTCATAACCGGGATATGGTACCACCGCACGCTGCAGGTACCGGCATCATGGGCCGAGCGCCGCATAATGCTCAATTTCGGCGCCGTATACTACGAATCCGAGGTCTATATCGACGGTAAGTTCGTGGGACGCCACATCGGCGGTTCGGACTCGTTCGCATACGACATAAGCGACTACGTCGCCGACGGCAAACCGCACGACCTGGTGGTACGCGCCAACAGCGACCTGCGCAGCCGCGCACAAGGTGCAGGGAAACAGTCGCTGCGTTACAATTCGTTCGGCTGCCTCTATTCACGTACGACCGGAATATGGCAGACAGTATGGGTCGAGGCCACGTCAGACTACTCGCTCGAGCACGTACAGGTCATAACCGACATCGACCAGCGCCAGGTCGTTATCATTCCCCGCTACTACAACACACTGTCGACAAACACGCTTACGGCAACCATCTCGGAAAACGGCAAGACCCTCGCCAAAAAGAGTGTCGCCACGGTCGAAGGCATGCCGGTGGTAATACCGTTCAGGAACTTCAAGACATGGTCGCCCGAAGAGCCCAACCTCTATGATGTGGAGTATGTCATCAGGGACAAGGAGGGCAATATCGTCGACCGCATAAAGTCATATCTCGGCATGCGCAAGATACATGTCGACGGCAACAGGATATATCTCAACAACCAGCCCTACTACCAGCGTCTGGTTCTCGACCAGGGTTTCTATCCCGACGGCAACTGGACGGCTCCGAGCGACGAGGCTCTGCGACGCGACATCGAGCTGTCGAAAGCCGTAGGGTTCAACGGAGCGCGCCTCCACCAGAAGGTTTTCGAGGAGAGGTACCACTATTGGGCCGACAAACTCGGCTATCTCTGCTGGGGCGAATACGCCAGCTGGGGCATAGACGAGAAATCGCCGATCGCGGCACGCAACTTCCTTCCGGAGTGGGGCAACATAATCATACGCGACCGCAACCACCCGTCGATAGTGGTATGGACACCGTTCAACGAGGTATGGTGGCCCGACAACGTACAGTACCCGCGCCTCATCGAGGATACCTATATATTGACGCACGCACTCGACCCGACCCGACCGGTGAATACCGCGAGCGGAGGAACCCTCACGCCCCATCACGACATCTGCTGCATGCACCATTACGAACAGGATCCCGCCAAGCTGGGCAAGAAGGTCTACAACGACGGCAAGATGTTCATACGCACACCCTACTCCAAGACTCCGGAATTGGCCAGCGGCAACGTCCCGACAGGAGACCAGGTCGACAAGTACCCGCTCCCGATAACGAAGTATGACGGCCGCAAGCCCTATCTGATCGACGAGTTCGGCGGCATCAAGTGTCTCGAGGCCAATCCTGTTCCCGACGTAACCGGCAGGGAAAAACAGTCGTCATGGGGTTACGGCGACTCGGCAGTCACCAGGGAGGATTTCTACAAGCGTCTCGAAGGTCAGGTCGACGCCCTGCTCCAGTTGAGCGATTGCGTATGGGGATTCTGCTACACGCAGCTGACCGACGTCGAACAGGAGGAGAACGGTCTCTACTATTATGACCGCCGTTCCAAATACGACGCGGAGCGACTCAAGGGCATCTTTGCCAAACCGCTGACAACAAACGAAGAGAAAGAATAAACAACAGGGATCATGTGGAAGTTTTTGGAACCGGCACCGCACAAACAACCGCTGCCGGAAAATGAAGTGGCCAAAGAGTACCGCAAACTGCGGCTCAAGGTATTCATCGGAATATATTTCGGATATGCAGCATACTATCTGGTACGCAAGAATCTGTCGTTCGCCGTACCGGACATGATCAACGAAGGGCTTATCGACAAGCCGGGAGCAGGTGTGGCCATGGCCGGAATTCCCATAGCCTATGCCGTGAGCAAGTTCATCATGGGCAGCGTTTCGGACCACTCCGACGCCCGCAAGTTCATGTCCATAGGACTGGTGCTGGCATCGGCCGTAATGCTCATCACGGGACTGCTGCCTTACGGGGTCGGAGTCAACGGCGACTTTACGACCAACATAGGCATACTCTTCGTCATGATGCTGCTGGCCGGCTGGCTTTCGGGCATGGGCTGGCCCCCGTGCGGACGAATCCTCGCCCACTGGTTCTCGACCAATGAGCGCAGTTTCAAGATGTCGGTATGGAACACCGCCCACAATGTCGGAAACGGCACGCTCGCCCTGCTCGTATCGGCCGGAATATTGATATTCGGATCGATGGGCATACACGACACATGGCGAGCCGCATTCATCGTTCCGTCGGTCGTAGCGCTGCTGTTTGCAGGGTTCTGCTGGCTCATGCTGCGCGACACGCCCGAATCATGCGGATTGCCGCCAATCGAAGATTACCGCAAGGACTACACGGGAGCCAAGGCAGCCAAGGGCGAAGAGGAAAAAATTCCGTTCCACCGTCTGTTCGTCGACTACGTTTTCCGCAACAAGATGTTGTGGCTCATAGCAATAGCCAACGTATTCGCCTACTTCGTGCGCTACGGTATCAGCGACTGGTCGCCTACCTATCTGCAGGAAGTCTTCGGAATGGACCAGGACGCGACGTCGATGGCATTCGCTTTGTTTGAATATGCGGGAATACCCGGCACGATACTGTGCGGTTGGATCTCGTCGCGATTCTTCCAGGGCCGCTGCGCTCCGGTAAACGTGATATTCATGCTCATCGTGGCCGTCGGCATAGTGCTCTACTGGGAGGCTGCGGCGCTGGCCGCCCTGACCGGCATCGAGCTGCAGTATATCGTCTATGTAGCCCTGGCCCTGATAGGCGGTGCAGTCTACGGCCCGATTGCCATGATCGGCGTACAGGCCCTGTCGCTCGTCCCGAAGAACGCCGCAGGTACGGCTGCAGGATTCATGGGCCTGTTCGGCTACATGTTGGGTGATGCCGTCCTGTCGAAAGTGGTCATGGGATACGTCGCCGACAGCTCGCTGGGCTGGAACTTCACCTTCGAGATGTTCGTGACAGCGTCCATTGCCGCCGTAGTGATCTGCATCATAGCATGGGGCAAGGAGAAACGCACGATGGAGGAGCGTCTGCGCCAGGCCCGTGAAGAACATAAACTGGCTTAAAACATAATGTACACATCGCTCGGAGAGTTCATTTGCAGGCTCGAACGTGAAGGCGAGCTGCTGCGCATCAAGACACGCGTATCGTCCGATCTGGAGATCGCCGAGATAACCGACCGCATGGCCAAAACCCATGGCGGCGGCAAGGCCCTGCTGTTCGAGAATACCGACAGGGAGTTTCCCGTCCTGACGAACATGATGGGATCGGACCGCCGTATGGCCATGGCTCTCGGCGTCGGGTCGCTCGACGAAACAGACCGGCGCATCGACATGCTGCTGCAGCAGGCCGGCTCTCCGAAAGACGCCTTTGCCGACAAGCTGAAGATGCTGCCCATGCTGGCCGAGATGGCCCGCTGGTTTCCCAGGAAGTCGGCAAGGCGCGGCGAGTGCCAACAGGTCATACTGCGCGGCGAGGAGGCAGACATCAGCCGCCTGCCGGTACTGAAGTGCTGGGGCTGCGACGGAGGGCGCTTCGTAACGCTGCCGATGGTCAATACGGTCGACCCTGACTCCGGCATACGCAATGTCGGCATGTACCGCATGCAGATTTTCGATGGCCATACCACCGGCATGCACTGGCACATACACAAGACCGGCGCCAGGCACTACGAGGCATACAAACGGCTCGGGCGAAAGATGCCCGTAGCCGTAGCTCTCGGCGGCGACCCGGTCTACACCTACTGCGCCACGGCACCGATGCCCGACAACATGGACGAATACCTGCTTGCCGGCTTCCTGCGACGCAAGCCCGTAAAACTCGTACGCTGCATTACATGCGACATATATATCCCGTCGGACTGCGACTTCGTCATCGAAGGCTATGTCGATCCGGCTGAAGAGAAGGCTGTCGAAGGGGCCTTCGGCGACCATACGGGCTTCTATTCGCTTACGGACCTCTACCCCCGCTTCCACATTACGGCCATAACGCACCGGCGCGATGCGGTCTACCCTGCCACCGTCGTGGGCATTCCGCCGCAGGAGGACGCATACATAGCCAAGGCCACGGAAAAGATATTCCTTGCCCCTATCAGGCTCGCCATACAACCCGAAATCGAAGATATGACCATGCCCGTGGCAGGCACGGCGCACAACCTGGCCGTCGTCTCGCTGACAAAGCGTTACACCGGACAGGCTACGAAGGTAGCACAGGCATTGTGGGGTGCCGGGCAGATGATGTTCAACAAATACATGCTGCTCACACGCTCGGGCATCGACATACGCGACCCGCAGACTCTCGCAGCCATAATGCGCCGCATAGATCCTGAACGCAATATCATTCGCAGCGAAGGCATACTCGACGTACTCGACCACGCCACGGCAACATGCGGATTCGGCGGCAAGGCGGCGATAGACGCCACCGACATCGACCCGCAATCGGTCGTCGAAAGCTACAAGCTGCCCGACAAGATCGCAGCATCTCATGGCGTCAGCCATACCGACACCAGGTATGCGGAAGAGTGGGGAGTCGTAATTCTGTTCGCCACGCACGACGCCGACCCGAAGGCTTTTATTGAGGAAAACGGGCTCGACTGCGTGAACTTCGCCGTCGTACTCGACGAGAAAGCATACGGTCTCTGTGCCGCGGATCTGTTGTGGCTCGCCGCCGCAAATACGGACCCGCGCCGCGACCTGTACTCTGTCGGCCGCTGCATGGCCGTCGACGCACGCAGCAAACGCCCGGGTGCCGAGGGCAACCCCGCACGCTGGCCCAATGCAGTAACATCGCTTCCTGAAACGATAGACGCGGTCGATGCACGGTGGGACGAGTACGGCATCGGCGAATTCATCGAATCGCCATCGCGGCGGTACCGTCCGCTGCTTCTCTCCGACACAGAAAAGTGGTAGCGCATGTCTCTGTTCTCGGAAAGCAACCGTAGAGGGCTTCTATACCTCCTGCCACTGGCGGCAATCATCATACTGCTGCTCTTCGTGGCGCGTCCGCGCAATGACAGTCTGGTATTCGAAACGGCAGATGCCGGCAAAGATACGCAGGAGGCGGAAAAACGCGACACGCTTTTCCGCTTCGACCCGAACAGCGTAACCTTCGAGGAACTCGTACAGCTGGGGCTGACCAAACGCACGGCTGCCTCGATAATCAAATACCGCACCCGCGGCAAGGTCTTCTCAATACCCGAAGAGTTCGCCGCCTGCTACGGCGTGAGCGATTCGATGTATCGCAGGCTGAGGCCGTATATCGACATCGCGCCCGAATACCGGGCCAAACCCCTCGACTTCGCAAAAGAAGATGCCGCCAAACATCAACACATTAGGTACGAACCGTTCCGTCTCGATACGGTTACGGTAGCATATTTGCGCACGATAGGGTTCTCGCACCGGCGCGCCACGGCATTCCTGCGCTATCGCGACATGCGAGGCGGACTGCGCAACATAGAGGAGGTCGACGAATGTTACGTCATAAGCGACGCCGAACTCGATACGCTGGCACGGTACATCATATTCCCGCAATCCGAAGAGCCCGACTCCGGGGACACCCTCATTGAGCTGAACAGCGCCGACTCGGCCACGCTGCGCAGCGTCTACGGCATCGGCGAGAAGAGCGTCGTGGATATCATCGAATACCGTCGCAGGCTCGGCGGATACTGCCGTGTGGAGCAACTTGCGGAGGTAAAAACGGTTATGGAAAGCAATTACGAGAAAATTTTGCAACAAATTTATTGCGACAGTAGCGTAATTTCAAAAATAGATATTAACTTTGCAAGCCCGCAAAGCATGGCCGGACACCCTTACATATCGGACCGCGCTTTGCGCAAACTGCTTAAGACAAGACAATTGAAAGGAGGTTGGAGTACGATCGAAGAGATGGTTGAAGACAAAATATTCACTCGAGACGAAGCCGAAAGGCTGCGTCCGTATCTTCGATTCACGAACCACAAAGAGTAAAGTGCACTATTTTTTACATCTAAAAACTTTCAATTAACGGAATTAGCAACAACAATTAAAAAACAATAGAAGATTATGATCATCATGCCTGTAAAAGAGGGCGAGAATATCGAAAGAGCTCTCAAGAAATTCAAACGCAAGTACGAGCGCACCGGCATTCTGAAGGAACTTCGCCGTCGCCAGTACTTCACCAAGCCTTCGGTCGAGAAGCGCGAGAAGATGCAGCACGCCATCTACGTCGAGCACATGTACAAGGAGGAGGAGTAGAAATACGGCATTTGAATACGAAAAAGGTTCGGGAAATTCCCGAACCTTTTTCAGTTATGACACCTCCTTATCACCTCAACGGTCGGATTATGAAATTGAAGTTATAATCCCCGTAAGGGAGCATGTATTCCGGACGCGGAAGTTTACCCCAACTATTCTCGCAACCGAGACCCATATTCTTCATATCGAAGTTGACATATACATTGCCGTCCTTCTCAAGTTCGGGGAAATGTTTCCTGTAATCGGCCGAATTGCAGTCCAACTGCTCCAAGGGATAGGGTACGGCCGATGCCGAGAAGAACTTGTCGGACAAAATCTCGAATCCACGGCCTGCCGTATCGCGTATACGCCACCAACGCAGATTGCAGTGCGCACCCGACTCCTGCGGACGTGCATAATACGGATACAATTGCTCGTCAACGCTCTGGACATAGTGGTCGATTATTGCCCCGCTTACACGGTCGCAGTAGGTCTCATGAGGACCGGCACCATAAAACTCTACGATATCGAACGAATCGGGCATGGCCATCTTCATGCCGAAGCGCATGATGTAAGGCGCCAACTTGTTTTCCTTGTCGGCCTTCATACTCTCGGTAACCTTGATCGAACCGTCTGCCGCAACTACATAATGCAGGGTAACCTCGGCCCCCATATTGTCAATATCATAAACGGCCGACACCTCAACAGTCGCCCCCTGAAGCGAGGCGTCAAATTTACGCAACTTCAGATCTACGTCACGCCACTTCAACCATGACTCGTAGACGCTCCTGTTGCCACCCTTCCTGACGCCATAGTCATTCTCTGTCATAGCCCTGTAGAATTCGGGACGCAACGGCTCGCGCAGAAGTTCGGTTGAGTGAAACCTGTAACTCCTGACAAAACCGTCGTCACCGAACGTAACGGCAAAACCGTCACCACTTACGCACCGACCATTCAAAGCAATGTTGCCGGACTTCACAGGAACATCGAACCTGGATTCCGGATCATAAGACTTTATCGCGATCTGATCATGCGCCACATCGTAACCTGCCTCGAGCAGGCCGTCGCAACTCTTCAACCGGTATACCACGTCGAGCATTATTTCGTCGGCCTTCAGAGCATCGATATCGGCAGCATCATAGCCGAGTTTCACCTCACCGGAAGCCTGCGGTTCAACATCGATATTCTCGACACGCCCCGAGAGCACCTTGCGACCATCAGCCGAGATACTCCATTCCATATAGTATTTCGAGAGGTCTATGAAGAAATTCTCGTTGAAAACCGATACCTTGCCGTTACGTACATCTACGGCA
>DXGW01000020.1 GCA_019113665.1 Candidatus Alistipes excrementipullorum | reverse complement strand
CGTTTATCAAAACCCGTCGAGCGATGCCGAAGCACCGCCCAAGTGCGTAGCCCATAGGAGAATCGAACTCCTCTTTCAAGAATGAAAATCTTGCGTCCTAGCCGATAGACGAATGGGCCTCTACCACTATCGCGACCGGTTGTTTCGATCACTTTAGCGGGGCAAAGATAGTGCTTTTTTTTTAATCTGCAATCATCTGCGCAAAAATAGACGATTTTTTCGCGTTTTTCACGCCGCCATACCGCAGCCGCAGATCAATCCTCCTTGAAGCCCTGTGCCTTGAGACGTATGTCCGAACCATCGGGCGTGACGAGATAGGCCCCCGTATTCTCGGCCGTGATATGTCCTATGACATCTATGCCGCCCATACGCATGACCTTCTCCTGCATGGAAAGCGGAACCGTAAAGAGCAGTTCATGATCCTCGCCGCCGTTGAGAGCGGCCACAACCGGATCGGAATGCAGCTCTTCGGCCATTGCCGAGGTCTGTTTGGCTATCGGAATGCGTTCGAGGTAGATGCGGGCGCCGCATTTCGACGACTTGCATATCTGCATGAGGTCGCTCGCCAGACCGTCGGAAAGGTCTGTCATCGAAGTCGGGACGATGCCCTCCTCGGCCAGCGACTCGACAATATCCTTGCGGGCACGCGGCTTGAGGTACTTTTCGAGCAGATATTCATAGCCGGCGAATTTGGGTTCGGGATCCTTCACGTCACTCAATACGCGCTTCTCTCGTTCAAGCAGGTGCAGGCCCATGTACGCTGCGCCGAGATTGCCCGTAATGCATATCAGGTCATTGAGTTTGGCACCCGAACGATACGCCAGGGCTTCACGCCTGACGCGTCCGACAGAGGTGATGCCTATCACGAACCCCGTCAGCGAGGCCCTCGTGTCGCCGCCGACCATATCCACGCCCAACTCACGGCAGGCGAACTCCACGCCCTCGTAAAAATCGTCGAGCGCCTCGACCGACAGCTTGGACGACACGCCCAACGACAGCATGATCTGTTCGGGCAGTGCATTCATTGCCAGTATGTCGCTGACACCTACCGTAACGGCCTTATATCCGAGATGTTTCATCGGGAAATATGTAAGGTCGAAATCCACACCTTCGAACAGGGAATCGGTCGACACGACCAGCGCCTCACCGACACCGGCATCGATCACGGCGGCATCGTCACCCGCACCCTTCAGCGTCGTTCCCTTCGACGGGGAAAACCTGGACGTCAGCCTGTCGATAAGCCCGAACTCGCCGAGTTCGGCAATCTCAGTACGTTTCCTTTCAGCCATAACTCTAAATTAGCAATGCCGTGAGGTGCAGGCACCGCCACACACCTCACGGCACAAATATCATCATTCGTTAATAAATATATCTCCCTGCGCCGGCATCATGGCATCGGTAACCAGCGTAAGTTTCTCCTTGCGCAAGGTCACGGTCCCGCTCAACGGGCGGTCGGCCGAAGAGAATCCGAGCGACAGCACATAATTGCCCTTGGACACCTTCCATGCCGTCTCCTTCTCGCTGTACTCGGCAAGGTCGTCCGTCGAGATGCTCAGCTCAACCACGCACGACTCGCCGGCTGCCAGTTCCGGGGTCTTCTCATAAGCACGCAGCTCGATGGCGGGACGGTCCACATCGGGATTCACGCGTGTCGAGTAGAGCTGCACGACCTGCTTGGCGGCACGGTTTCCCGTATTGGTCACGCGGCACGAAACATCGATGCGGTCACCCTTGTGGCGCACCTTCATGTCGTCGATCGAGAAGGTCGTATATGTAAGTCCGTATCCGAACGGATAGGCCACCTCGATATTGCGCGTAGCATAATGGCGGTAACCTATATATATGTCCTCAACATAGTTGGTATAGTCTATATTGGGAATATCGTAGAGCTTGCCCGTCTTGCTGTAGTTCTCGTACGACTGGTTCGTACCGTTCTCGGGAACATTCAGAGGGAAGTTCTGCGACGGCACGTCGGCATAGCTTACGGGGAATGTCATCGGCAGGTGGCCGCTCGGCGAAACACGTCCCGACAGCACGTCGGCAACCGAGTTGCCTCCCTCCTGTCCGGGCTGCCAGCAAACGAGTATTGCATCGACGCTGTCACGCCACGAAGCGATCTCGACAGGCCCGCAAACGTTCAGAACGACAACGACCTTCTTGCCGGCCTTGTGGAATTCACGCGTCACGGCCTTGAGCAGAGCCTGCTCGTCGACATGCAGGTTGAAATCACGCTCGATATGACGGTCGAAAGCCTCGGCCGAGTTGCGGCCGATGGTCAGAATAGCCACATCGGAACCCTCCACGGCCTCAACCACGAAATCGTTGGGATAGGGCATTTCGTTGGGACGTATCTCATACATGTACCACGGGCGGCTGTAAATCTGCTTGTCCACACGTTTCAACTCTCGCTCCATGTATTTCGAATAGCGGTCGTCCAACTGTCTGTTGAGCGCAAAACCGTTGGAGATCAATCCGTCGCGCAGGTCTACGACGTAAGCCTTGTTTACATCGCCAGAACCGCGTCCGCCGGCAATGAACTTGTATGAGCCCGAACCGAAAAGAGCCACACGGTCCGTCTGTTTCAGAGGCAGGGTGTTGCCGTCGTTCTTGAGCAGTACGAAACCTTCGCTTGCCACTCGGCGCGTCAGTTCGGCATGCGCCTTGAGGTCGGGTTTGTTGGAGTATTCGTATCCCTTGAACCGGGGAGTGCGCACAACGAGTTCGAGAATGCGGCGCACACAGCGGTCGAGGTCTTCCTCGCTGAGGCGGCCTTCACGCACGGCCTTGACAATCGTTTCGTACTGCGCATACGTTCCGGGCTGGATCATGTCGTTGCCGGCCTTGACCTGTGCGACAGGGTCGATACCGCCGCCCCAGTCGGTCACTACCGCTCCCTCGAATCCCCACTCGCCGCGAAGTATCTCTTCGAGCAGGCCGTGGTCCTCGGAGGTGTAACGCCCGTTGATATAGTTGTACGAGGTCATGATGGTCCATGGCTGCGATTCGCGTACGGCTATCTCGAAATTGCGCAGATATATCTCGCGCAGCGCACGCATGGATATACGGGCGTCGTTGGCCAGACGGTTTATCTCCTGGCTGTTGGCCGCGAAGTGCTTGAGCGAGGTACCGACACCGTTGCTCTGCACGCCGTTGATGAAGGCGGCAGCCATCTTGCCGGCCAGCAACGGATCTTCCGAATAATACTCGAAATTACGGCCGCACAACGGGTTGCGCATCATGTTCACACCCGGGGCCAGCAACACGTCCACACCGTATTCACGAACCTCGTTGCCCATGGCCTCGCCGACTTCGCGCACGATATCGGCATTCCACGTCGACGCCATATGCACCCCAACGGGGAAACCCGTACAATAATATGTATTACCGTCATTTTCGCGACGCGGGCTTATGCGCAGTCCGGCAGGGCCGTCGGCCATGACAACGGGAGTAATGCCGAGCCTCTCGACCGGATAGGTCGTGCCGGCGGCTCCGGGCACGATCAGACGCGTATACCCTACCTCGCCGGCAGCCGACTTGTTGTCGTTCATACGAGCTCCGACAACGAGGTGGGCCTTCTCCTCAACGGTGAGAGCCTTCAGCACCTCATCGATGTTCTTTTCATTCAGTTTCGGTGTTTCCTGTGCCGATACGGCCATAGCAGCGCATGCGGCAAGACACATGAAAGTCAATCTCTTCTTCATAAATCAAGGTAAGCGGATTAGGTTGTTTGTAAAATCATGCCAAATATACGAAAAATTATCCACCCTGCAACATGTCAATATCATGACACAACCGTCTTGCAGACAGCTGCAAAAGCGGTATTTGCTGTTTCGGACAAAAATTCATATATTTGACCGACAATATATACCCGACAAAAATGTTGAACATAGTTTTATTCGGCGCCCCCGGATGCGGCAAGGGCACCCAGGCAGCCAAACTTAAAGAGAAGTACGGGATAAACCACGTATCGACGGGCGAGATTATCCGCGACGAAATCAAGAACGGTTCCGAACTCGGCCGCAAGGTCGCGTCTTACATCGAGCGCGGAGAACTCGCACCCGACGATGTCGTAATCGACATCATAGCCAACTACGTGCGCGAGAACAGCCACGGAGCCGGCAACATATTCGACGGCTTCCCCCGCACCACATACCAGGCAGAGCGTTTCGACGAGATTCTGCGCGAATACGGTCTCGGTGTTGACAAGATGATCTACATGAACGTTCCCGAACAGGAACTCATCGACCGCATACTTCTGCGCGGCAAGGAGTCCGGCCGTGCAGACGACGCTTCGGAAGAGGTAATACGCAACCGAATCGCAACATACCGCGCACAGACCGCCGTCGTGGCAGACCACTACTCGGCACAGGGCAAATACGCCGAGGTCGACGGTCTCGGAAGCATCGACGAAGTCTTCGACCGCATCTGTTCGGTCATAGACGAAGCCTGAGGCTTAACCGAAACAGACATAGCGCTGTTTCAAAAAACATAAGATCACATGAAAAAACTTGCCAAATGGCGAGCGGAGGGATATGTACACCCTTCCGTCCGCAATTTTGAAATCACAAGCGAAGGCGGATTCGCACAAAGCGAAGAAACCGGCAACATCGACGACCTCGACTCGTCGGACTACGGAACATTCTAAATCCCCAAAACACTCTAATGCTGACATTACCATGAGAATCAAAACACTGTCCATCATGTCCGCCTGTATAACGGCATCGCTCATGTTTGCCGCATGTACCGAGAGCCGGACGGACGACCTTACGACAAACAAAGGAAAGAAGATCACGATCACGGCCATAGCGCACGGCGAAGAGACACGCATTCAGGTCGGCGAACCGGACGGTTCGACCTACCCCGTGCTTTGGGAAGGCAACGAGACCCTCAAGATTTTCGAGAGGAACAGCGCCTCGACCGAAGCCTGCGACACCGGCAGTTGCGACGTATCGTCAGATTCCCGCAGCGCCACGTTCTCGTTTTCCGTCACGGAGAAGCCCGGAGCATCGGGGTTCAGATACCATGCCCTGCACCCGGCATCGGCATACGTGTCGCACAACGGCACCGATGTCGACCTGACGATACCGTCGGTCCAGCACCCTTCGGCCGGCTCGTTCGACCCGGGAGCGGCCATCATGCTGGCTACCGACCCCGACACCTATGACGTCCAGCCAGCAGGTTCCACTGCCCAACTGGCGTTCCGTTTCAGCCACCTGACGGCTTACGGCAAGATGACACTGACGGGCCTGCCGTCAGGAGAGGGCGCCCCTTCATCGGTCATGATCGAGACGGCGGCGACACCCCTCACCGGTGCCTGCAGATACGACATCGCCGGCACAGCCGAGCCGCTTACAGCCGACAACAACACCCTGACACTCGCATACGACAACCCGACGTCGGACGACACGCCCGCGATGGAGGCATGGTTCGCCTCGGCCGTCGGCACCATTGCCGACGGAGAATCCTTCACCGTAACCGTATCCTACCCTTCGGGGTTGTCGGTCCGCCGCGAGGTCACCGTTCCTTCGGGACGCGGTATCGAATTCGAAGCAGGCCGCATATCGAGTTTCACCGTCGACATGGGCAAAGCCGAGTCCGAATATCCGATAACGATCCCCGAGATACTCGACGGCATCAGCTCCACGTCGGAGGCCATCGACGCGACAAAAGACCGCATACTCTATGCCGTGGTTACGGTCGACGCCGCGAATGGCAACTTCACCAGCCGCAACGTCATGATCCAGACTCCAGGGAGCACAGATCCCGACAACGGCCTGATACTCTACGGCCCCACTTCGGCGAACTACCGTTTCGGCGACCTGCTGCGCATCAACCTGCGCAAGGGATCGGCCGAGCGCGTAAACTACCGCGGATTCGGCCAGCTCGAGATTACCGGCGTGCAGGATTCTGACATCGAGGTTCTGGGCAATGCCGTTCCGGAACCGGTTGTCATCGACGTGGCCGACATGAAGGCCTACCACGGCATGCTTGTAACCGTCAGGAACGCCTCGTCGCCGGTCGGCGGCGGCACATGGTGCACCACAAGAGACGGCAAGCACTACTTTACAGCCGGCGGCAGCCAGTTCACGGTATTCGTCAAGAAAAACGCCGCCGAATTCCTCAACCAGGCATTCTTCGAGGCTACGGGCGACGTTACCGGATATGTCTCGATATACAGCAATACGCCGCAACTCTGCCCCAACTCGCTCGACGACGTGGCCGCATTCAGCACCGGACAGGAACCCGCTCCAGTCGACTACATATATTATGAAAACTTCGACGGCAACACGTCGTTATACAATATCTGGCTCAACAGGTCGACCGAGTGGCAGAACTTCAAGGGCACGGGCTGCGACGGCGCAAGCTACGATTCATGGAACGCCCAGCTGCGCAACATGCTGCCGGCCCACTACGAAGGGGCTTCGGGCAACTGCTATGCCTACATGTTCGACGAAGCCGGCAACTACGTCAAGGTCAACGGACTGAAACCGGCAGCCGACGAGCTGAACCTGCGGTTGTCGTTCGGCGGCAACTTTGCGGCCGGCAGCGTGACGGTAAGCGTCGCCTCGCCAGACCGTCAGGCCGACCTGAGCTATTCGGGTACGACGACCGACGGCACGTGGACCAGATACACCATCGACTTCACGCTGGCATCGGCCGTAGACCGCCTGTCGATAACTTTCACCAACAACTCGACCACGTTCTCGCCGGGGCTCGATGATATCCGTCTCGAAGCCACCGACGCGCCGGGCGGTCAGGTCGTCGACCTTTCGCCCGTGGTTTACAACTACGCATGGGCCGAGATTCCCGACATAAACGTATCCAACAGCGACTGGCGGACCATCACCCACTGGACGACTACCGTCGTCTCGAAAAAACACGTGCGCAACTACACCTCGTGCTACGACACGCGCCGTCACTGCCCGATGTGGGTGGCATATCCGCTGCACGAATGCTACCGCGAAGGATCCGGACGGTCGTCGACATCGTCGTGGCGTCCCGATCCCAATCTTTCTGACGAACAGCAATCAATAATATATGTATGGTCCGACCAATATCCCAACCATCAGTACT
>DXGW01000019.1 GCA_019113665.1 Candidatus Alistipes excrementipullorum | reverse complement strand
GAGCAGATTGTTGCGCGAGGCGCCGCCGTCTACCTTGAGCTCCTTGAGTGGTATGCCGGCGTCGCGTGACATGGCGTCGGTTATGTCCATTGTCTGGAATGCAATGCCTTCGAGAGCGGCACGGGCTATGTGTGCAGTGGTTGTACCGCGGCTTATTCCGACGATGGTGCCGCGTGCATACTGATCCCACCATGGCGCTCCGAGGCCGGTCATGGCCGGAACGAAATATACACCGTTGGTGTCCGGTACGCGTGATGCGAGTTCTTCGACTTCGGCCGACGACTTTATCGCCCCAAGGCCGTCGCGCAGCCATTGTACGACTGACCCGCCGACAAATATGCTGCCTTCGAGCGCATAGTTTACACGGTCGCCTATTTTCCAAGCCACGGTGGTCAGCAGGTTGTTTTTTGACAATATTGGTTTGTCGCCGCTGTTCATCAGCAGGAAACAGCCCGTGCCGTATGTGTTCTTGACCATTCCCGGCTCGGTGCACATTTGTCCGAACAGTGCGGCCTGCTGGTCGCCGGCTATACCTGCGATAGGCACCTTGTGGGCGAATATCGTGGTTTTGGTGTGGCCGTAAACCTCACTCGACGACTTGACTTCGGGCATCATCGACTCGGGTATGCCGAACAGTTCGAGCAACTCCTTGTCCCACTCCAGCGTATTGATGTTGAACAGCATCGTGCGCGAGGCATTGCTTACGTCCGTAACATGTACCTCACCCCTTGTAAGACGCCATATGAGCCATGTGTCGACCGTTCCGAACATCAACTTGCCCTTTTCGGCGCGTTTGCGTGCGCCGGGGACGTTGTCGAGTATCCACTTGATCTTCGTGGCGCTGAAATAGGCGTCGATGATGAGGCCCGTTTTTTGCCTGATCATCTCGGTGAGCCCCTGTTTCTTGAGTTCGTCGCAATAGTCGGAGGTTCTTCTGTCCTGCCATACGATGGCATTGTATATTGGCTCCTCTGTGTCGGTATCCCAGACTATGGTTGTTTCTCGCTGGTTTGTGATTCCTATTCCTGCTATGTTGAGGCCGTTGATGTCCATCATCGTGATGGCTTCGGCAATGACCGAAGCCTGTGAGGACCATATTTCATGAGGGTCGTGTTCCACCCACCCCGATTTGGGAAATATCTGGCGGAACTCGCGTTGCGCTACGGAACAGATCGAGCCTTTCTCATCGAAGACAATGGCCCGCGAACTGCTTGTGCCTTGGTCGAGTGCAAGAATATACTGTTTCATAGGTTGGTTGTATTGAAGTTTGTTAAGGTCAGTTTTGCGGTCTATTCAAGTCTCGACGCGAGAATGCTCAGAGGGTGTTCGCACGGTTTGCTCGTCGACATCTCTATTTGCCATTTGCAGGTCTCGCAGTCGGTTGCCACGATGTCTGCTCCCGACTCCTCGATCTGTCTGAAGAGCGGTTCTCCTATGGCCTGCGATGTCGCATAGTTCTCCTTTTTGAAGCCGTACGTGCCGGCTATGCCGCAGCATTGCGAGTCGAGCACCGTGACCTCCACACCGGGAATCATTCTCAGCAGTTCGATCGAATAGTAGGCCCAACCCATCTTCTCCATGTGGCAGGGTGTATGGTACGCCACTTTCAGCGGCTCTGCATTCTTTTTGAATTTCAACTGTACGCCCTCCGATTTTATCAATCGGTAGATGTAGCGTGTGGCCAGTTCGATATTGTCACGGACGTCGTTGTTGTCGATATCGAGCAGATGCGGATATTCGTCCCTGATGGTGAATGTGCATGTCGACGATGTGGCTATTATGTCGGTGCCGTTCTCCTTTACGGCCCTGCGTATCGACTCCATGTTCGTACGTGCCTGTTTCAGGGCCTGTCCGTAGAGCCCGTTCGATATGAGGGCCACGCCGCAGCATTTCTCCTTGTCAAGCAGCCGTACACCGTATCCGGCGGCGTTCATTACGCGTATCAGATCCTTGCCGAGCTGCGGGTTGTTGTAGTTGACATAGCAGCCGTGGAAATATGATACCTGTCTGTCATATGCAGCCTGTTCCGCGGCAGCATGTTTCCTGTACCACGACGTGAAGGTTCCGTGCGAATATTTGGGGAATATCCTGCGGTGGTCTATAGCCATGACCTTGTCCATCATGTAGCGTACGGGTTTCAGCGATACCGCCGTATTTACTATCGGCGCAAACGGCGATGCGAGCGAGCCTACAAGGTCGGTATTGGCCAGTATGTAGTTGCGGACCGATTTGTTTTTCGGTCCGTATTTGATGCGGGCCGCCTGTATTATGTCGCCGATGCGTACGTTCGACGGGCAGGCCACTTCACACCGTTTGCAGTTGAGGCAATATTTCAGGGCGTTGTCGTAGAAATCGGGTTGCTTCAGACGCAGGCGCTCACCGTCTGGGCCGGCCTGTTTCGGTCCCGGGTAATCGGGATTGACGGCCGCTACGGGGCAGTAGACCGTACATACGGTGCATTTGATGCACTGCTCGAAATTGTTCTCGCTTACTGTATTCTGTTGTATGTTCATGATCTTTTGCCTTTTAGTATGCTGTCGGCCACGTGCAGCGCCGACAAAATCGAAACACCGGCTCCGCAACCGTCGTGTACGGGGTTGAACCCTGCGAGGCCTGCTCCGGCGCAATAAAGATTTTCGATCGCGTTGCCATTCTTGATTGCGTGCAGCGACTTGTCCGTACGCACGCCGAAGGACTGGTAGTTGTGCCGGTCGAAGAACCTCAGCGAATACCACTCCCGACGGTCGGCGACATATGCGGTGTCGAGCCCGAATACGGGTTCACGTACCGAGTCGGGCGTGGCGATGAGCCCGCGGCTGAAGAAGCTTCCCGTGGCGAGCACGAAGTTGTCGGCGCGGAACGGTATGTTGCCGTGGTTGGCCGTGAAGATCTGTTTTACGCGACCTTCGTCCATCTCTGCCGCGAGTACCGTGTCACCGAGAAAATATTCGCCTCCCAGCGAGCGGAAACGGTGTTGAAGGGCCTGTTGTGCCTTGATGCCGGGAATCGACGGCGGCAGCGTGGGCAGCAGGTATATGGGCTTGTCGATTTTTGACTTCAGTATCTCCAGCGAGTCGTTGCGGTTGAGTCCCATGATGGCCGGGAGGATCAGCGCGTCGCACTCCTTGCCGTATTCGCGGATACCGGCGGCAAGTGCCTCGATGTTCTTGTCATGGTCGAAAACTCTCGCGATGTTTGCCGAACGCATCTCGCTCGGGTTCTCCCTTATGCGCTCAAGGTCGGGCAGCGTTATCAGTCCGAACCGGCATGTGACCCCATGCCTGCCGAACTCTTCGGCTATGAATTCCGGGTAAAAATCGAGAAAACCCTCTACGTTTATGATGCATACCTTTTTGAAAGGCAGCGTCTCGGAATCGTCGGCCGTGAGATAGCCCTTGATCGTAAGCCATGTCGGGACTGCCTTGCCCATCGGGGTAATGCGGAAATGGTTTTTGTGGCAGTCCCCGGTAACTGGTATGCCGGCGGCCTGGAGAATGGCGGGCGCCTCTTCAGCATGTTTTATGCAGGCTTCGCTTCCGATTAATGCATACGGGTGCCCGGGCTGCGTCTCTGCGAGTTTGGCAATCGCTGCCGCAGGGTCGGTTACCGGGCTTCCGTCGGGCATCTTGCCCAACAGGTCGAACGACCCCGACGAGAAGTGTATGGCGCTCTGCCCTTGTGAAACTATGGCGCAACTCATGCCTGCCTCGACAAGGCGAATGCCGCAAATCATTCCGGCGAGTCCTCCGCCGATTATTACTGTATCGAATCTCATTGTGCCGATGTTTTCTCGATTTCGTCAGACAATCCGCATACGCCTTCGTATACCCATGTCGTATATTCGCTTTCGCGCAGCGTATCTCCCCATGCTATGGGTTGCATTCCTTTCCAGCGCTCGTTCAGGAACGATGCCAGATCCGCCTTGGCCTTTTTCGCACATACGGGACTCTTTTTTCCCATTATGCCTGCGGCGCGGCAGGCGCACAGCTCACCCTGGCATGTGCCCATGCCGACACGTGTTCTGCGGCGCAGGTCGACGAGATTGGTTACGGCAAGGTTCTCCAAAGCGTATTCCACCTCTCCGGTCGACACCTCCTCGCATTCGCATACGAGGCTGCTCTTGTCAGAACCGCGGCTGTCGATCAGCGTTGCCATGTCGCCGTGGCGTGCAATCATCGAACGTCGTTGCGCTATCGGGCGGTTGCGTGTCTTCCTGTCGGTCTCCTTTTTGCTTTCGGTCGAACCGGGGAGCGGGGTAGTGGCCGTTTGGCATTTTGCATCTATACCCAGCTTTGTGCAGGCAAGGTCGGTTGCCCATTCGGCCATAAGTCTGTATGTCATCAGTTTGCCTCCTGTGATGGTGATGAAACCCTCCATTCCGTCACGTTTGGCGTGGTCCAGCAGTACGATTCCGCGGCTTACCGTGCGGCCGCTCGGGTCATCGTCCGAGGCTACCAGCGGGCGCACGCCTGCATATGCACGGAGAATACGCGTGTATGCAAGTCTCGGTGACAGTTTTTCACCTTCCCGCAACAGCAGATCTACCTCCTCGGGTGTGACTATCATGTTGTCAATCTGGTCGAACGGGACCTTGCTCGACGTTGTGCCGATGAGCGAGATCGTATCGCCGGGAACCAGAATGTCGGCATCGGCCGGCTTGCGGCATCGGTTCAGCACGTGGTTGTTCACGCGGTGCCCGAAGATCAGCAGGGCACCCTTTGCCGGCAGCATGTTGATCGTGATGCCGACTTTTGCGGCTATGCCGTGTCCCCATATTCCTCCTGCATTGATTACTATTTGGGCATAGAAGGTTTGCTCGCATCGCATGCGGTAGTCGTATGCCTTGACGCCTATGATGCGGTCCTGCTCCCTGATCAGCTCCGTAACCTCGACATATGTGCGTATCTCGGCTCCGTGTGCCTTTGCGTCGATTATGTTGGACGACGTGAGACGGAACGGGTCCACCGCGCCGTCCGGAACACGTACGGCTCCTGTGAGGGCCGGGTTGACAGCCGGCTCTATCAGCCGGGCCTCGGCGGGGTCTATTATGTCTGCGCGGATACCCGCCTTGCGGCACGACTCGACAAACAACGACTGGTAGACCAGATCGTCCTCGGGTAATGAAATGAAGAGACCGTCGGTCTCTTCCACACAGTGCGCTGCGATTTTGCGCAGGATCATGTTCTCCTTGATACACTCTTCGGCCGATTCATGGTCGGTTACGGCGTATCGTGCACCGCTGTGCAGCAGGCCGTGGTTGCGGCCGGTGGCACCGGTTGAGATGTCCGAACGTTCGAGCAGCAGAGCCTTGATTCCACGAAGCGAGCAGTCTCGGGCAATGCCGGCTCCGGTGGCTCCGCCGCCGATTATGATGACATCGTATGTATTATTCATGTTAATCGCATTATTTTTCATACAAAATTAATGTTTTATTCCGTGAAAACAAATAAAAAGAAAGGAAATATATTTCATTTTGTTTCATAATGCTGGCATATTGAAAATTACTATGGCGGATATGTCTTAATGGGTTATAATATGCTCTAAAAAGGCAAATTTGTATGCGACAACAGCCTCTGGAGTTGCTGTATGGCATGTGTTGTAGTTGTTTTTCTCGCATGTCATGAAATTGCGATATGCAATATGAAATCGTGCTGCACGTTCTATTCTCCGAAAACATGGCACATGCAAATGTCGTAATGGTATTGCTAAAGCATCTATATGGGAATGTATTTGCAAAAATTGTGATAAACAATGTATTTTTGCGGGGACTTTTGCGGTAGACATAAAATAAATGTATGTTGCCCTTTTGAAAATTAATAAATGTATTATGACTATTGATGTATTGAACAGATTTGCCAAAACAGGATTCTCTTTGTTGGTATGTCTTGTTTCAGTGCTTTCAGTTTCATGTGACGCCGATTCATCAGTTGCCGTCTCCGACGATCGTAATGACGGTTATCTGCAACTTGAGTTTTCAAGGGACATGACGCGTGCCGACATCGGGAATGACGGATCCGGGTCATTCTCGGCAGGTGATGTCGTAGGCCTATATATCGACAATGGCGACAATGTGGAGTACAGAGAACTTACATACGACGGTTCGGAGTGGTTGCCTCGGCTTGAACGCAGTGAGTTCGGATTCGGGGAGCTTGTTCTGTCTGCGCATTATCCTGCTGCCGGTAATTCCGCTGATGCGGCTCCTGAAGCTTATACATGCCGTGTCGACACCGACCAGTCGGGAGACGGTTTTGCCTCGTCCGACCTTTTGTTTTCCAAGGTCTCGCTCGGTGAAAACGACTATAGGGCCAATTTCCGTTTCACTCATCTTATGCATCGTCTGCGGATCTCTATTACAGGCGAAATTGACGGCGTCGAGCTGTCAGTGCGGACGATCGCGGGTGGTTCGGTAAATT